>JALTZF010000086.1 GCA_027046265.1 Pyrodictiaceae archaeon | reverse complement strand
CGCTAGAGCATGGACTCTCCGAAGCTCAGGGCAAGATAGTGAGAATTGAACAAGAGATGGGGAGTACGCTAGTTGTCATGGCTGCGTATAAGCCTACGGATACTAGTGTTAAAGTAGTACTTGTGTCTGGAGAATACCCAGTAAAGTTGCTAGCAGTCTACGTCAACGATGAACTCTGGACGGCAAATTGCCTAGTTGATGGCTCTCCTGTAAACGGTTACATGGTTGCCCCAGATACCCTAGCTGTGCTTGAGTGCTCAGGTGTTCCATCCGGGACTGTTAGCGTTAAGATAGTGTATGAGGGAGGTGAGGTTGTGGCTTTTGCTGGCTAGGACTCGTGGAGTTGCAACTGTTGTAGGTGGCGTACTACTAGCCATAGCCATTATGGGCTTGATAGCATTCGCAGTACTCATGCTTGACCGTGTCTCACAGCTAGAGAACACTATGTCTCAGATTGCCGCCGAGAAGGTAGCCTCTAGGCTTCAGGCTGAGAGTATTGTTGGGTGGTGGTGGGTTGGCCCACCACATACTAGCCCTAACAACTTGATAGTACACCTTGAGTCGCGGGCTTCCCAGGCAGTAGCAGTTACAGGAGTAGCAATAGTGTGGAGTGATGGGACACACACAATAGTGGACCGTGAGAATGGAAGCCTCGCAGCTCTAGGCATAACAGCGACAATAACCTACCGGGATGGCACATCCTCTAGCCTCGACGGTTTCCCCATAGGTTTACCGCCAGGAGCACAACTAGACATAGTATTCAACGGCTACGCGGCGGCAAGGAAGCCAGTAACAGTCTCAGTAAGCCTTTCTGGGCCAACACTCTCAGTCTCAGCCATATCACTAAAGAACTACACAGAAGTCTACGGGGCAGGAGCAGGAAACGCGACACCACCCCTAGCAGCAAGCCTACTAGCAAACATGCTGCACGCTGCTGGAGAATGGACAGTGACGTGGAGAGGAGCTGTAGAAGGTGCATCCATTGTTGAGGGGCTGGCTTCAGTCCTGTCGTACACTATAGTAAATGGTACCTATGTCTCGGGAACCACGGCGAGCTTGGAAACCCGCGACAACGATGTACTAGTTGTAAATGGTGTACTTACAAGAATTACACAGCTAGGAATCTTATCTGACAATCTAATCTATGCTACAAACTTCTCAAGAGACGTAATAAGTAGTGGAGAGTGGACAACAGTGAGAGGGTCATGGATCTGGGATCCAACAGTTGGTATCAGCGACGGCGGCCTTAGCGGATATTCTGCATCAGTAGCCCCAGCAATAATTTATCCCACTCAAATATCGCTTGCTTCTACTACAACATATTACATCATGGCTCATGTATACCCGACTATCTGCCTAAGTGGTATCGATTTTGATGTGGTTGGTATAACACTCTACGACTCTTTAAACGATAATGCTTATATGATAGGCTTGGATTGTGATTCAATATTCAATATCATCATAGGCCAGTATACGCTCATATCTAAATGGACTGGCGCATTTAGCTACATAGACTACAGACTTGCAAATAGTGGGTTTGGATTATGGAATGCTTATTTGGTCCGATACGATAGCACTAACGGTCTAATAGCAGTTGAACACTATACGCCATTAAGCTCTGATTCACTCCAGGTATTCGATACAAGTATAAGGCCTAATATAGCTGGGCTAGTTGTATATTATCCTAGTAATCAGGCTTACTTCGATAACTTTATAGTCTCCAAGGCTAATCCACGTTGGCTTAATGTTACTGTTGTGGTGAATGGTTCTCCTGTGGGGTCTGGCTGGACTGTTGAATTGTATAATGGTACTGGTGATCTAGTAGCAACAGCTACTACAGACTCTACGGGTACTGCTAGTCTTGATGTGTTGTGGCAGCCTATAGTGTGGAGGGCTACACTAAAGATTTATGATCCAGCTAATACTCTTCAAGCAGTTGTACGTGCTAGTGATTTTGGGCTAGTCAATCTCTACGGTGGTAACGCCTATGAGGTTAGTATAGATGATGTCTATAGTGTTGTGTTGAGTGTTGAGAGCCAGGTGCCCACAAGCATTTTGTCCGACTTGGCTGGCGCTAGTGTATGGTATGTGTTTAGTGTTAATGCTAGTGCAAACTATTTTGTACAGGCTTATGACTGGGTGCAAGATACTTGGTCTATTCTGGCTAGTGGCACTTATACTCCTCCGGTTACTGTTAATGCTAACGCCAGTATTGGTTCTAGCTATGTTAACCCTGTCAATGGGAGTGTACTCATTAAGCTTGTAGTGTACTCAACGCAGCCTCTCCAAGTCTCTGTGGATGTTCTGAACTCTGTCTACAAGTACTACACATATACTGTCTTTGATGCTCTACTAGTGGGTGTTGGTGGTACTAGCTTGGTCGATGTTTACAGTTATACTTCTGGGGGCCTAGTGTACATGTACAGTATTAATGTTGGAAGCGTCTTTAACGGCTCAACACTCATAGCCTACGATCCTGTTGGTAGGAGACTAGTACTAGCCAATACTAGCGGGATATACGTCGGGCTGCTAAGCGCGCAGCCTGGCTTTGGCCTCGTAGTTTCTGATTGTAATACTGTGCCGGGGCCTGCTGCTCTAGAGGTTGTAAACACGACGTCAAATAGTTATGCCATAGTAGTCAAAAGCGATGGTGGCTACTGTGTTGTAGACCTCTCTACGAATACTACAGTAGCCTCTGGAGTTGTAGGCGTTAGTGGGTGTAGCCTAGCCCTAGCACCGCCACAGACATATATCGCATCAGCAAGAGACCCAGGTAGTCTTGCAGTATTCCTTGTAGGCTATTGTACTAATACTGGGCAAGCAGTACTAGTCCGGGGAGTATTGCAGGGCTCAACAGTTTCATGGAGTACCCTCTCAGCCCTGCCAGGCTCAAGGTCTGTAGGCCTTGTAGCCGAGGACTCTTCAACGTTATGGCTAATACTCTCGGGCGGAAGCCTATACAAGGTATACTATAACACTACACTGGGCTCCTGGAGCTATACTCTAGCAAACGTATCCATACCATTTACCCCAATAGACCCAGGCGATAGGCTGGAAGTCCTAGACGCTACAAGCCTTGTCTTTGTACGTGCCGACTATACCAATGAGATCTGGAGGATACCCAAGAGCTGAGTGGTGTCATAGAGACTAGTTTTGAAGGGAATATTGAAGTATACTCCAAAGTATAATACCCTAGAGTATTATACTCTAGAGTATACTAGGATCTCTTATGATTTTTGTGGATAGAGAGAAGGAGCTTAGAGGCCTGGAGGAAGCCTATACTTCTGGTAGACCAGAACTTGTAGTTGTCTATGGTAGGAGGAGACTTGGCAAGACATTTCTTGTTAGGAGACTATTAAAGAGTAGGAGAGGCGTTTATCTTGTTGCTAATTATTCCGAGAGGAGTCTAGCATTAGCAGATTTCTCCAGACAAGTTGGATTAGAGCTCGGTATCCGGGCCGAGTTTAACTGGTTTACAGACTTGTTATTAACGGTGTCCAGGCTCCTTCAACCACGACCACTAATAGTTTTGGATGAGTTTCAGAGACTTGCTGGTACTGGCCTCCTCTCTGAACTCCAAAGTTTTTGGGATCGCTGGGCTGAAGAGCTTAACCCAGTACTAATACTTGTTGGTAGTGGTGTTGGAACTGTTGAGAGAGTTGTGTTAAGCTATGATTCACCAGTATATGGTAGGATTACGAGAACCCTCAAGATAACCCCTTTCGGGTATCAGGAGGCAAGAGTATTCATGGATAAATGGACTGCAGAAGACAGAGTCAGAGGCTACTCAGTCTTTGGCGGTACCCCCTACTACCTTAGGCTCATAGATGCGTCAGAGACCTTAGAGGAGAACATCGCAAGACTAGTCATGGACCCGACTGGGCCTCTCCATGAAGAACCATTAGTGGTATTAAGGGCTGAAACACGTGAACCCGACCGTTATACTGCAATACTAGAAGCTGTGGCATCGGGTAGGTCGAGGCTATCAGAGATAGCAGCATACACTGGCATACCAAGAGAACAATTGCCAAAATACATCTCTGTTCTAGAGGAAGGCCTTGACCTGGTTGAGAGGGTTTATCCCCTAGGCATGGAAGGTAAACCCCGCTACAGCCGTTACAGGATCAAAGACATGTTCTTCGAGTTCTGGTTTTCAGAGGTCCAAGCCCGTAGAGGGCTTGTAGAAGTAGACCCCCTACGTGCGGCACGCGAGGCAGTAGCACGGCTTGACAATAGGGCTGGTAGAGCCTGGGAGAACATTGCAGCAGAGCACATGGCTCTCCTCTACAAGCTAGGCGTAATAAGTTATACCAAGATGGGTAAGTGGTGGTGGAAGAATATAGAGATAGACTTAGTTGCTATAGATGAAAAAGAACCCATGGTCTACTTTGTAGAGTGTAAGTGGGGTGAGGCTGACACACATACATTGTCTAGACTTAAGGCTAAGGCCAGTCATTTTCCCTGGAAGAAAGGTTTGCGAAAAGAAAAATTCATTATCTATGCTAGGAGGACAAGAATACAATCTGCCACAAGCAATGTAGTAGTCTACACTCTTGATGAAGTCGAAGAAGACTTTGAAAAGTATAAGCCGCGAATCGAGCATATGTAAAGACTAGAATGGATTCATGACCCAGTATTTGCCTCTAAAGCCTAAGAAGGTGCAATTACCGCCACTACCTAGCCTAGATAAGTATTTTTTCCTAGACATAATGCTACACTATACTCACCATGGAGGATAAAGCCTTGAAGTTCTTCATAACCGTAGACGCGGAGGGCATGCCTTGGGCTCCAAGCCGGCACATGATGTCTCCTGGCAACCCCTTATACAACGAACTCCGCGAGATAATGACCCATGTAACCAACATTACTGTGGATGAACTCTACAAGAATGGAGCTAGCTCAGTCATAGTAGCTGATAGTCATGGCTCAATGGTGAACATTAACCCATTCAAGCTAGACAAAAGGGCTTGGCTTGTACGAGGCTACCCCCGACCCTTAGCAATGATCGCAGGGGCTAAGGGTTCAGATGCAGCCCTAATGCTAGGCTACCACACTAGTCAACAAGCAGGCGGGGTCCTAGGACACACTTATGCCGGGAGAATAGTCCAGCGCGTAAGAGTCTACGGAGAGGATGCTGCGACAGAGTACCTCCTCAACACCTATGCTCTCGGAGAACTAGACGTGCCCCTAGTACTCGTTGCAGGCGACTCAAAGCTCAAAGAACAAGTGGAAAAGCATACCCCCTGGGCAGTCTTCGTCGCGTTAAAGGAGGCAGTATCGTTCTTTGCTGACCTCACAAAGCCTGCTCAGACACTTGAAGAAGACCTAAGGAGAGGAGTCAAGGAGGCTGTTGAGAAACTAAAGAAGGGGGAGGCTAAGCCTCTAAAGCCTAAGGAGCCATGGATAATAGTGGAGTTCAAGAGGCCATTCCACGCAGATATCGCAGAGTTATTCCCCTGCGTAGAGAGAATCGACGGGGTAACAGTAAAACTTACGTGCAGCACATACTTAGAAAACTACAAGCTCTTCGAAGGAGTAGTAATAGCAGCATTTAGCTTCGAAAAATAGGCCTAGGCCGCATCCACACTCCTCTTTTCTCCCTTATCCATAACTCTCTACACGGTTAGTAAGGGCCATGTACCTCTACCAGCTGCTCTTCTTTGTGGGTAGTGTGCTATGCTAGGGAGGGACTGCATGGATGGCTTCTAGGCTTAGTGGATGTACAATACTCGCAGTCTTGTCCGTAGCTATTCCAGCAACTACAATAACAGCTTCTATACTGCTAGCCGGGTGGTTTAGCTTCTACAACAATGCATTAAGCGATCTTGGACACTCTACTAGGAGCAGTGTTGCATCACTATTCAACTTTGGCATTGCTAGTGGCGGCGTACTAGTAGCTGTTACGTCGGCCTTATACTTCTACCCCAAAGCTAGAGTCATGGGGTTGTTTGGGTTCCTCTCCGGGTACAGTCTTGTGCTTGTAGCAGTATTCGATGAAGCCTATGGAGAACTACACTACTGGGTATCAGTACTGTTCTTCCTCTCGCTAGCAGGCCTAGTACTAGCATACATAGCCTACTCTAGGAGTACTATAGGGAGACTAGTCGTCGCGGCACTTCTAGTGCTATCTATTGCCCTCTGGGCTTCCAATATGGCTCGCAGCATCCCTCCAGGCGTAGCTATACCAGAAACAGTGTCAGCTGCTACGGCAGCGCTAGCCTACCTAGACTACAGCACCACGACTACATGCAGAAGCCCCTAAGACTCCTCTCAGAGTATTCTAGGGCTCTTACAGAGGTACTCTACTGCAGCCCTATACGCCTCTACCGCGAGTGCCAGCTCCCACAAGCCAACCTCCTCGTAGTCTGTGTGCGATAACCGGGGGTCGCCGGGCCCGTACGCAGCTATGCTCTTGGCGTGTGGTGCGAGCAAGTTCATGTCGCTAGTACCTCTCTTAACAGTGTAGACTGGCTTCACTCCTTGGCCTAGTAGGGCTCGTGCCAGGGCTCTTGGAACTGGGTCTTGGGGTTTAACCCGGACAGGCTCTGTGGGCTCCCCCAAGAGGGAGATCTTGCAGCCCCTCTCTAGCACTAGCCTATGCAGCTCATCTACGACTAGCCTAGTACTATTGCCTGGCGCGATCCTTACATCAACAATAGCCCTTGCTTCTCTAGGCAGCTTCCTAGGCGACTCGCCTGCGCGGAGCATTGTGATGTTGAGCTGTGAACCCATCCCTTCGAGGTTCCTCTTGGCCTCTTGTACGAGTTCTAGGAGGAGGTCTAGGGCTGACCCACCCGGGTTTGCGGGGTGTCCACCGCTACTTGTACAAGTTACTGTGGCCTTGAACCCTCCATGGTAGCCTACCGCTATCCTTAAGGAGCCTGTGGGTTCTCCAACAATTACATATGGTGGAACAAGCCCTTCTCTCACTACGTGCCTTGCACCCCTGCTATCTCCCTCCTCGCCGACTAGCGCCATGAGTGTTGTAGGGCAGGACTTGTCGATTAGCGTGAGCGCCACGAGCATAGCCGCAATAGACCCCTTAGCATCAACCACCCCCCTCCCAGCAACTGTGTCACCGAGCATGACTGGCTCGATGTAGCCCTCAACAGTGTCCATATGGCCTACAAGCCCTACTAGGGGCTCCCTACTCGTGTTTGAGACATACACGTTGCCCACTCTGTCAACCATAGCTTCGAGCCCAAGCCTAGTAGCCTCATCCACGAGGATACGGGCTGCCTCATCCTCAGAACCCGTAGGGCTGTAGGCGCTGGCTAGCTTGTAGAGTATCTTAGCAGCCAAAAGCCCTACAGATGCACCGGCCAAGCCTCTCCACAGCCTCCACAATGTCCCCTCTAGAAACCATGTATGGCGGGAGGAGCCGGACCGTGGTAACCCCAGCCTTCAGGGCAAGCACCCCTTCCTCTTGTAGACAAGCAATAACTTCTGAAGGCTCCATGCGCAGTTCAACGCCAGCCATAAGCCCTACAGCCCTTACAGAGCGGACATGCCTTAATCTAAGGAGCCTAGCTAGCTCAGCCACGAGTATTCTACCAGCATGGGCTGCCCTAGCTGGCACGTTCTCAGCTAACAATGTTTCAACAGCAGCTGTGACCGCAGCAAGCGCAAGAGGGTTACCAGCGTATGTAGAGCCGTGCCTCCCCCAGAGAGCATTAGCGGCTTCGTCCCTCATGAATACTACTGCTACCGGAAACCCGCCACCAATAGCCTTACCAGCAACAAGCACGTCAGGCTCTAAGCCATAGGCTTCGTAGAACCACACCCTCCCAGTCCGCCCAAACCCAGTCTGAACCTCGTCGACTATGAAGAGTGCATTCTTCTCCCTTGCAGCGTCCTGGAGTGCGCGGAGAACCCCTGGACTTACTGGCGTTACGCCACCTTCGCCCTGGACAAGCTCTACAATAACAGCAGCCGCATCACCTGGAACAAGGCCGTAGGCCTCTGAAGGGTCAGAGCGCGGGTCAACGAAGACCACGTCTTCTAGTACTGGGAACCCCCTACGGTGCCTAGGCGACCACGTTACGCTGAGAGCTCCAAGAGTCCTCCCATGAAACGACCTCGCCAGAGCTACTAGTCTCCTCCTACCAGTAAGAGCCCACGCAGCCTTGAGCGCTGTCTCGACAGCTTCAGAGCCACTATTAGCAAAGGCTACTGATGTAAGCCCACTGGGTGCTATGCGTGACAGAGCATCAAGTGCTTCGTCTTGGGCTCTACAGTGGAACGATGTGCTACACACGACGAGTTCTTCGAGTTGTTGCTTCAGCCTTGAAACTATGCGGGGATTGTTATGGCCAAGGAATGCTACTCCTATACCAGTATGCATATCAATGTATCTCTTACCACTACTATCCCACACATACTGCATAAAGGCCTTAGAGATGCTTAGGCCACGGTAGCCATAGTAGCGTAGTAGCTTCATCTCTTAGCCTCACCATAGAGGTACTCGGCTATCCTACGTGCAATGTCAATCCCTGTAACTCTCATGATGTTCTTGTATTCTGGCACAGCATTAACCTCAAGTACGAGTAGGCCCTTCTCCGGGTGCTCGACAATGTCGACACCGCCAACCTCTACGCCTAGCGCCTTGCAGGCACGGAGAGTCAAGTCCTCCATTTCGGGGGTGACCCTGGCAGGCATGGCTCTCCCGCCACGGGCAGTGTTTGTTATCCAGCTCCTTGAGACACGGTATATCGCTGCTGGCACACTGTCTCCAATACACATTGCCCTAATGTCGCGGCCCGGCTTCCTAACATACTCCTGGACGTATTGTACACGGTACAGAGCACCCATGTACTCCCTATGCTCAATAATAGCCCTCAACTCCTCCTCGTCCCGGGCCATAGCGAGTAGGCGGCCCCAACTACCCTGAATAGGCTTTAGTACGACAGGATAACCCAGTGTTTCTGCAGCCTTAACAGTAGACTCAAGGCTATAGGCCAGCAGGGTCTCTGGGACAGGTACATGGCTACGTACTAGAAGACTAGTAGAGACAGTCTTGTCTCCAGAGAATAGTATGGCGTCACCCGTGTTTACGACTCTGACACCTTGAGCCTCGAGCGCAAATGTTGAAGTTAAAGCACGGTAAAAGCTCATACTCCTCTGTACAGCTATGTCGGCATCTGCTCTAGTTTTCCCTGTGAATCCTAGCACTGTTGAAGGGAGATGTACCAGCTCTACCCGATCAAAGACCTCCCTCATTCGATCAAGCAACAATCTCTCGTCGAGCCTAGCAACATCGTACACTAGAGCAGCAGTAGGCAAAGCTCTACTCGCCCCAATCCTCTCCTAGGCCCTCAAAAACCCTCAGCGAGAGCCCATTCTCATCCTCGTAGAGCTCAAGAGTAGTGCCACAATCATGCTCGTAGAGTTCCCCGGGCAATGCATCCTCCGGGATCTCTACTGGTAAGCCACAAACTGGACACCTTAGCTGCGGCATCCTCTCCCACCATGCCAATTACTGGCCTGGTGCTGGGCCGTTAAGCCTTGCCATACTTAGTGGTGCGGGATCAGGAGAACATGTTTTGCTGAGAGTGCGGAGCCCGAACTAGCCTCAATAACAAAGCCTTTATCACAAATACTACAGAGAGCCCCTTCCGAGGCTTAGTACTTTGAAGTCCTACCGCGTAGCTGTCCTCGGGGCGTCAGGCTATACTGGTGGCGAACTACTACGGATACTAGCTGTGCATCCTGGAGTCGAGGTTGTCTATGCTTCTAGTAGGGAATATGCTGGGCTCCCAGTCTACTATGCACACCCCCATCTCAGGGGCTTTTACAGGCTGAAGCTTAGTAGACTCACACTAGACTCTGTGCTGCGGGGCGAGCCAGACACAGTCTTCGCTGCGTTGCCCCATGGCGTAGGGCTCGAGTTCACAGCTAGGCTCTACGAGGCAGGGATAAGAGTAGTAGACCTAAGCGCTGACTACAGGCTAAAGACGCCGGAGAGCTACAAGCAGTGGTATGGCTTTGAGCACCCCTACCCAGATCTGCTAGCCAAGGCTGTCTATGGGCTGCCAGAGCTTCATCGCGAAGAACTCCGCGGCGCTAGGCTCATAGCTGCTCCAGGCTGTAATGCTACAGCTGTAATACTGTCTGTAGCGCCACTAGTAGCTAAGAGGCTTATAGACGATAAACTCATAATCGCCGACGTGAAGGCTTCTAGTAGCGAGGCAGGCTCAAAGCCAAGCCGCTGGAGCCACCACCCAGAACGCGAGGGCGACATAAGGCCCTACAGCGCCTCCGGGCACCGCCACGCTGCTGAGGCTGAGCAGGAGCTGGCAAGGCTGGCTAGGGGAGAGGTACGTGTAAGCCTTGTCCCCCACGCTGTCCCCGCTATCCGGGGAGTGCTAGCCTCAACACACACGATTCTAGCCGGTGGAGTAGAAGAAGCTGATGTAGCGCGGGCATACGCAGAATTCTACCGCGGAGAGCCCTTCGTGAGAGTAGTCCACGGGAAGCCTGTCCCCTGGCCTTCTACCCGCAACGTATTGGGGAGCAACATAGCCGAGGTGGGCTACGCTCTCGAAGCAAGACTCGGCAGAGCAACAGGGTTTGCTGCAATAGACAACCTTGTCCGCGGGGCTGCAGGGCAAGCAGTCCAAGCCTTCAACATCTCCGCTGGCTTCCCCGAGACTACTGGCCTCCTACTGCCACCCCTACACCCCTAGAATAGTAGGGGGTTGTGGCTGGTGATAGTAGTCAAGGTGGGTGGGAGAGTACTAGCAAACATGCACGAGGTCATAGCTGACCTGGCAAGCATAGTGGGCAACGGTTCTAGAGCCATACTAGTCCACGGCGGAGGCGACATAGTGACAGAGGCCTCTAGGAGGATGGGCATTGAACCCAGATTCGTGGTGTCCCCCTCGGGTATAAGGAGCAGGTATACTACGAGAGAAGAGCTAGAGGTATACACTATGGTCATGGCTGGGAAGATAAACAAAGAAATAGTAGCAGCAGCGTATAGGGAGGGAGTACAAGCAATAGGGGTCAGCGGCGCTGACTGCAGCCTACTAAGGGCGGCTAGGAAGAAGAGGATAGTAATAGTCAACGAGAAGGGCCGGAGGCAAGTCATACCAGGAGGCTACACGGGCAGGATAGTAGGCGTGAACAAGGACTGCCTACAGAGACTACTAGAGGCAACAAACCTCCTAGTGGTAGCACCACTAGCACTGGGCGAGGATAGCGAGCTACTAAACGTAGACGCAGACCAAGCCACACAATGGATAGCAAGGGCCACCAAGCCAGAAGCAGTAGTATTCCTAACAGACAAGGAAGGAGTAATACTCGAAGACCACGTAGCCGAGAAGCTCACAGTACGCGAGGCAGAAGAACTCCTACCAAGAATAGGGCCCGGCATGAACCGGAAACTCCTAGCAGCAATAGAGGCAGTAAGACATGGCGCAGGAAGGGCAATAATAGCTAGTGGACTAACAGAAAAACCCGTGACAAAAGCACTACAAGGCAACGGCACAACAATAGCCTAGAACACTCATACACCAAGTAGGCACAACTCACAGGAATTCACAACCGAAGAATATCAACCTTAAATAACCCCAGCACAAGAGACTAAATACAATAACAAGGAGAAAACGCTGGGCAACAAAGGGGCGCGGCGGTCGTCTAGCCTGGACTAGGACGCCGGCCTCCCAAGCCGGTGATCCCGGGTTCAAATCCCGGCCGCCGCACCATATCTTCATTCGTTTCCTCTTCTCGATCCTTCATCGTCTTTTCAGGAGACTTGGAGTTAACCATCTTGTCTTTAATTTCACGGGCTATCTGCTATGAGCTTGGAGAGCTTGCGCAGAGACCGGGGCTTTACGCCACCTAGCCCCGCGCTCAGACAGCGTTTTTCAATACTTCGGCGTATGCCTTTGCAAGCTTGCTGAATGTTACTAGTCTTGCCTTGCGTCTCGCTCTGTGCGCTCTCCGTTTAAGAGCTCTATAGGCTTCGTAGAGGTCTCCTGGAGCTTTACCGGTTTCAACAACACCTAAGCTCTTCCACTTCCTTAGCCACAGATAGCGAGAGTAGCCAAAGAGCTTCCCATACCCTCTCCGCTGCATGTCGACAATGTAATTAGCCGCTGAGCGGAGCTTTGGGGGAAGCATTTCCAGCTCAACGACTGTAGCGATAAAGACTGCCCCGTCTTCTTTCAGTGTCTTTTGGATTCTTCAGCTGCCAGAATGGGTGCCACCGGTGACAGAGGGCTGACGTCATGAAGCAGCTTTCAGTGTCTTTTGGATTCTTCGGGGCTAGGACTACTGACGAGAAGAGCTTGTTCATGCGGCTGAAGATCCTTTCAGAGTCTTTTGGATTCTTCCTGTTCATGGAGGCCCCTCCAGGAGAGGAGCCCCACTTGAAACAGTTCTTTCAGTGTCTTTTGGATTCTTCGTCCCGTGTGGGCACGTCTATGCTGAGCATTAT
>JALTZF010000085.1 GCA_027046265.1 Pyrodictiaceae archaeon | reverse complement strand
AAGAGGCTTGAGAAGAGAGGGCTACTGGAGAGCTTCTGGGCGCGGAGCCATGTGGGCTTGAGGAAGTACTATCGCGCGACAAGGGAGGGAGTCGCAGTGCTGGAGAATGTTGTAGAGGAGGCTAGGGAGATCCTGGGCTGGCTACTCTGTAAGCAGCCCCCGAGGCTCTCCACGTGACTGCTGTCTCTCCTGGGGCGTGGTGGTGTGGGCATGGTGGGTGGCTGTGAGGCTTACCTTGTTACAGCTATAGGGTTGCTACTGGCTATGCCTGGTCTTGCCTTGGCTCTTGTAGCTGATAGGCTTGAGGAGAACCCCTTAGTGGGATTCCGTATAGGCTATGCTTATACGAGTCGTAGGGCTTGGGTTAGAGCTAACAGGTTTGCAGGCGCTGTATTCGCCTTTGCAGGATTTGCCTCTATAGCTATTGGATTAGCCTTTGGGCCCATAGCACAAGTGGTATTTCTCGCGGTGGCTACACCTTTTCTCCTCATTGTAATGGTCGCCTATGCTAGTAGTATTGCTGAGAAGACACTCCTAAGCGAGCCCAGTGAAAAAGCGGAGCCCTTGAGGGTTGAAGGCCCGGATAGGCCTGGCCTAGTCGCCTCAACGGTGCTAGTGGGCTTCATGGCTTGCGTGCTTGCAGGTGTTAGGCTTGTAGCTGAAGGCCTCACAGCTGCAGGAGCCGTTGTCGTGGTGTCTGCCGCGCCTTCCCTCTACTTGGCCTACCTTAGTCTCTCAAGGCCAGAAGCTTACTACCAGCCCTGGCTGAGTCCAGAGCAGGTGAGGACTATAGCTACACTAGCACCCATAGCCTATAGTGTTGCAGACCTCTCTGTGGCACTCTTCGCATTAGGCCTTGAGGGGGTCGGCGCAGTCTTTCTCACGGCATCAATCGCCACGGTCTTGTGGATTCTAGTCATAGTAGTAGGAGCATACAATAGGTATAGGAGGAGAAGGAGACGCTAGCAAGAAGTTAAAGGGGGGTCTGCGTGTTTTATAGGGGCCAGCCTTGCCGGGACTACTTCGGGAGGAGTTGGCCTTGGCTGATGCGCGTATCGAGGTGGTTGAGTCTAGGCCTGGTGTTGGCTTGGTGGTGTTGAGGGCCCGCGTCTCTGCTGTCTGTCCTCTAACCGGGATACTTGATGTCTATGATGTAGAGGTGTCCTACAAGCCTCGGGGAGGAAGGTTCGTCGAGGCCTACAGTTTTGCTAGGTTCCTCGAGGGCTTCCAGGATAGGAAGATCTACCAAGAGGAGTTGACTACTGTGATAGCCGAGGCTATATGCTCTACTGGTGCAGCTGAAAGGATCAGAGTGAAGCTACGAGGCGTGCATGGCAGCGTGGATCTTGAGACTATAGCAGAGCTAGAGTGTAGTCAAGCCAAAAGCTGACATAGAGGAGAGTATACTTATATAGTCTACTTGGATAGTAGACTTAGTGGTGCTACTGGCTGCATGTCTGTTGTTGTAAGCTTTAAGGTTAGGAGAGAAATCAAGAAGCTTATGGACAAGTATCGTGACAAGGTAAACTGGGCAGAAGAGCTTAGAAGGTTTGTAGAGGAGAAGATTAGGCAGCTTGAGGCAGAAGAGAACTTTTCTGAGATACTCAGGGAACTCAGTAATGCTAGTTGGAGTGTCCCAAAAGGCTTTGCTGCGAGGAGTGTGAGAGAGGACCGTGATAGTCGTTGACGCCTCTATTCTTGTAGCATTCTTTCTCCGCGAGAGTGGGTGGAGAAGCTTAGCCAAGTATCTTACTAGGACAATCTCTCTTGACATGGCTGTAAAGGAGTTCTATAATGCTGTATGGAAGGCTGTCTTGGTTCGTAAGTCTCTAAGTGTTGATGAGGCAAGTAGGGTAATAGAGCTCTTTAGGAAGTATCTATCAGGGAACATGGTATTAGAGAACGAGCTAGACTATATTGACCAGGGATTCCAGATAGCTTTAAAGGAGGGTATAACAGTCTATGATGCATTATACATCTCGCTAGCACTAGAGAAGAACGCGCCGCTAGCCAGTCTAGACAATAAGCAAAGGAGAGTAGCAGAGAGGCTTGGCATACAGGTACTACCTCCGTAGCTGGCTACATTTCTATTAGTAAGCCTCATTAGTCTCTATCACAGCCACTATAGATTAGAACACTACACACTACTCAAGGCCAGGGAGCTGTGCTAGGGATAGAGGCAATGTCTGAGGACGGTACGCCACGTTTAAGCATAGTCATCCCAACATATAATGAGAGGGAGAACCTGCCAATTCTCCTGGAGAAGATTAGGAGGGTTATGGAGGAGCGGGGGCTGAGTTACGAGGTCATAGTCGTTGATGACGACAGTCCTGATGGTACTTGGCGTGTTGCGCTCGAATACGCCGAGAAAGGTTACCCGGTTAGGGTTATCCGGCGCATGGGCGAGCGGGGGCTTGGCAGTGCTATTGTGCGTGGGCTACGTGAGGCCCGCGGCGAGTACGTGGTCGTCATGGATGCAGACTTGCAGCACCCGCCAGAGAAGATCCCAGAGCTGGTGGAGAAGGCGATGGAGACTGGGGCTGACCTAGTAGTAGCCACCCGGTACGCGGCAGGTGGGGGAGTGACAGAGTGGAGTCTCTTTAGGAGACTAGTCTCCAAGGGTGCAACACTCCTAGCCCACATCCTTGTGCCGTGGGCTAGGCGTACAAGCGACCCTATGAGCGGCTTCTTCCTAGTACACCGGAGACTTGCAAAGAGCAGAGTCAACC
>JALTZF010000084.1 GCA_027046265.1 Pyrodictiaceae archaeon | reverse complement strand
CTCATACTATTGTTGATAACTGTTATGTCTGTCTACTTGACATGTAGTAATGTGAGTTATACCGCTATCGCATATGCTCCTGGGGCTAGCCACGACTGGGCTTCATGCGACCTCTGCCATGGAGGGTTAAGATACAAGGCGAATACAAGAGAGACGGGGGATTTTGTGTTTACAGAGTTTAGGTGTATGGAGTGCCACTATACTGTAACTATGAACGAAACAGTCTCTATACGCTATACTTCACACCGCAATATAGGCTGTACATGCCATAGCGTACTACACACTGGCCATTGGAGGTGGAGAGGGGGCTACTACTATGTTGCTAACTCTATTGCTCAGGGTTTCATAGGGTGTGCAGGTTTTGGAGGTGGAGGAGGATGCCATAACATTGTTAGCACCTATGTTAGGGCTCCACCTGGTGCTGATCCGCAACAGAGTTACTATGTTTCCTTTGAGAGGTTTGACATAGAAGTTGATGAGACTAAGCCTAAGTCGTTGACTCTTGATACTCACCACTATGGTTTCTCAACATCGTATGTCGGAGGGTCTCCTCAGCGTGTATATGCTGTGGCTTTTGTTGACCCGTTTAACATAGATAATGTTGATGGTGTCCCAGCTACTAGGACTTACGTCTTATGCTTGTACTGCCACATGAACCACTATGATGGGCTGTCTGTGCCTGGGCAGACTCAGAGTTATCCGCTTATCCACGAGGATACGTGCTATGAGTGCCATACAGACTATGGCATGGTAAACCAGCTTGGTGTTCCAGATGAGCATGCTGTGAAGTATTCTGAGTATGCTTGGCAGACTTGTGCAGGTGGCTCGGGCACTATGTCGTGTCATTCTACGGTTACCCCAGAGATACTAAACTATGTGGATAGTAGTGTTCATTCTGGTATTGGGTGTAGGTGTCATCCAGTAGTGCATATTTCTAGGTGGAATGGTACTGGTTCGTGGCTCTTCGTCTATGCCCCTAGGGGCGCTTATGCTAAGCCTTTTCTTAGCCAAGTGCTGGAGAGTGGGAGGCTCACATTCTTCTATGATGCGGGGAACTCTAGTATCTTCTATGTTCCTGTTAACGAGGTTGTTGATCAGGCTACTGGGAATAGTAGCTATGTGGTTATGGTGTATGCTGATAGGAGGGGTGATGCTAGCCTCATGGTGAATAATACTCTGTTGAGGTATATGATGTGTTTTAATTGCCACTTCGTAGTGGATGACTCCTCTAGCCTCGCAGCCTACAAGAAAGAGTTAGAACAAGGTCTCATACCGATACCCAAGAGTGTGTTCGAGAATATTAGTGATCCACACAAAATTAATAGCTCGCTAGCAAGGGGTTTCGAGGCTTCAAACAGGAAGTCTTACGAGAAGGCTTCTTTGGCACTACTAGTTATTGCTAGTACGTTAGCCCTCTTTCTCGTAGTCTTAAAGTCTGCTAGGCGGGACAGTAGTTAGCTACTCCTTTAATCTTCTTAGGGTGCTACTTGTAGTCCTTTTTCTCTTGCTTTTTCTGCGAGTTTGCTGTCAAATGTTGCTAGTACAGCATTTTCTCTTATTGCTGCTGACAAGTAGAGTGCATCGTAGACTGTTATGTTTAGTGATACTGCCTCCTCTACTGCTTGGGGAAGTAGCTGGCTTGTAGGGTGGTGTGTTATTTTGCTCCAGAGCAGTTGTAGGTCTTTTATGGCTTCCTTGAACTCCTCTAAGCCTAGGTCTCTATGTATACTATAGTGTTTCCATAGGGCATTTGCTGCTTCTGCGAGGGCAATATCTATGGTTGTAAGTTTCTCTCCTCTACTTAGCCATTTGAGGACAAGTCTTTCTGCCTGCTCTGAGCCTTCCTCCTCCACTACCAGTTTAACAAGAAATGATGCATCAAGGACTATCATCTTGCCTCCCTGTCCTGGCGTATAAGCATTGTTGAGTCTATTCGTACCCTCCTCTTGCGCGCTCTCTCACGTAGTTCTTTCACCAATCCCATGGCTTCATACCTCTCAACAGTCTCAGCAATGAATTCTCTTATTTTCTCACTCCAGTTTATGTCTATTCTAGCCATTCTCTCACGTAGCTCTTTCGGTATGCGTATTGTGATGACTGTGGTTGCAGGCATGTATTACACCCAGTAATACAGTATTGTACTACTAATCTAAGAGTCTTTTGTACATCAGAATAATACAATACTTATTTCCCCCCATAAAGATACATTACTCTGAGCTTTAGAGGTGGGAGATGCGTGACTTTCTCTATTGTAGCTTATGATCCTGAGAAGGGAGATCTCGGTGTTGCTGTTGCTTCTAAGTTTATTGCTGTAGGCTCCTTGGTGCCCTGGGCTCGGCCTGGTGTTGGCGCTGTTGCTACACAGGCTTGGGCTAATGTCAGGTTTGGCCCTGTGATACTGCTCCTACTAGAGAACGGGTACTCGCCGCAGAGGGCTGTTGAGGCTGTCCTAGCTACGGATCCTAAGAAGGAGCACCGCCAGCTTGGTGTTGTTAGTGCTACCGGCGAAGCCTATGCCTTTACTGGAAAAAAGTGTATACCGTATGCTGGCCACATAGTTGGTGATGGCTATACTGTTCAGGGCAACATTCTTGCTGGAGAAGAAGTTCTCGAGGCTATGGCTAGAGCCTACGAGACTACTAGGGGGGAGTTGGTGGATAAGCTACTTGCAGCACTAAAGGCTGGCGATCGCGCCGGGGGCGACAAGAGGGGAAAACAGAGTGCAGCAATACTAGTAGTCCGGAAGTGCGGTGGCTATGGTGGTTGTGAAGAAGGGGTAGACGTCTACGTGGACCTCCGCGTCGACGATCACCCAGACCCGGTGGCTGAGCTTGAGAGGCTATTCAAGATATGGGAGCTAACC
>JALTZF010000083.1 GCA_027046265.1 Pyrodictiaceae archaeon | reverse complement strand
CTTCTCGCCATCCCTCAACAAGTAGACTTCACCATCCTCTATGATTGGGTCCTTCAGCCGGGGCCTCTTAATGCTCTTAACTACGTTATTGTAATCCTCGTAGAGCCCAGCCTCGTGTACGGCACTCAGTATCCTTGTAAGTGTGCCTACCCAGGGAGCCCCGCTGAGAGTAGTAGTGCCCCGCCTAAACACCGTGTATACTCTCCACGTGGCCTCCCCGCTCTCCCCTGCAAGGCCCAGTTCTACCATGGGCCGGCTCCACAAGTCATCCACTACCCTCTTCAGCTTCTCCCAGATGCAATCCCTTACAGTTCTCCCAAGCTGCTTACTCAGCTGGAGCTTAGCATGGATAGCATACAAGTCTTTTAAGTCAGACTTCTCCAAGACGGCTCCGGTCAAAGCTATCATGTTGCGTGCGAAGACGCCGCTAAGAGTTCTGAGCCTCTCGTACAATTGATCTCTAACCCGTCCACTAACACTAGTGCCGGGCAAGTATAGAGAAGCCCTTTTCTCAGTCTTTATGATTACACTATTACTAGTAATACGGGCCATTACTGTCCTACTTGCATGCTCGATAAGTCTTGACGCCACAGAGTTTAGCGCGCCTTGTAGATGGCTTATGCTGCGTACTATGCTTTCTGGAAGTAGTAGATGATGGAGATCCCTAACATCCACTCCTATCCCTGACCGCCGTCCAGACCCGCATGCTTGCCAGGCCAGGTAAGCTATTGTGTATCCCACGGCAAGCATAATAGTTGCCAAGGCCTCGCCTTCGCTCGTATAGCTGCTTATAACACCTCTAATACACTCATAGCTCTCGCCACCAGTACTCAAGTCGTCGAAGAGTTCCTTCTGGAGCCTCCTTAGAATTATGCATAGGAGCTCTCTGTCTGCACTGATGTCTGGCCTAGCTACTCTAATGGCCTGCATGTTTTTGTTGTCTGTTTCGAGTTTGATTACGGCTTCTCCATTGCATGCTGTGTTTAGGAGTCTGACTGGGCGGCCTGCGAGCTTACCGTCTATAATTATGCGCGCTATACTACTGCCCATCCAGTCGTGCATGCTTGGCGCCGAGAAGGCGAGGGCAAGTGCTTCAAGGACTGAGGACTTCCCAGTATTATTCCTCCCAGTGAGAATAGTTACTGGTGCAAGCTCTAGCC
Organism: Pyrodictiaceae archaeon; assembly: GCA_027046265.1. Classification (GTDB taxonomy): domain Archaea; phylum Thermoproteota; class Thermoprotei_A; order Sulfolobales; family Pyrodictiaceae; genus QNYQ01. The sequence goes on along the minus strand of JALTZF010000083.1, from coordinate 1,784 downwards.
GTGCATCCCTTATTCCCCTAAAGCACTTGATGTAAACTACTGTACTGCCCGCTTTTTCCTCCCTAACACTCTCCCCCATGTACTACCACACTCTAAAAGCGAGGAGAAACACCGTGTTACCCTTAGGCTAGACTATAGGCTACCTCTCAACAAGACTAAGAGCCGAGACGGCTACTAATAACACTACCTTTTATACGCAAGATATTGTCCGTTGTAATATTTTGTGTTGTCCTCACATGACTCTACCATTACTATATTTAGCGCAAACCCCATCTTGGCACTGTGTCGGGCCTAGAAGGTGGTCGTACAGGCCTCTTGAGGGGTGCTTGTGGCTGGGGACAACTGGTTTATCGGGAGTTGGCTTGTAGTAGTACATGGTGGGGGTGGGACTTGTCTAGGGTTGTTGAGGCTGTTTATGAGAATGGTGTTTTGAGGCCTCTCGAGAAGCTGGGTCTTCGGGAGGGGCAGCGTGTTAGGATTATGATTGTTGAGAAGGACTTTATAGAGGTGGCCCGGGAGATTAGGGCGCGTCTAAGGGAGAAGCTTGGGGCAAGGGATCTGGTAGGGGAGCTTGCTCGTGAGCGTGAACGCCTTGGCTAAGAGGAGGGTGGTTGTTGACGCGTCTCTAGTCATAGACCTCTATGCAGCGCCTAGTGATGCGAGAGCCTCTATAGCTGAGGAGGCTTTTTCGTGGGTTGCCGCGCGGCTCGTAGAGGCTTATGCTCCCAGGCTGTTAATGGTTGAGGTAGCTGGTGTCCTGGCTCGACACCTTTCTGAGGAGGATCTCAGCCTTGTCCTAGCTTCTTTTCCTCCAGTACGGCTAGTGCCAGAAGAATTGTTTTATGATGAGGCCCTCAGGATAGCGCGGAGCACGGGGTCGCGTGCCGCAGACGCGTACTATATTGCTGTAGCATCAGTAGTTAATGGGGTACTACTCACAAACGATAAGCGGCAAGGGCAGAATGCTAGGAAGGCGGGTATAGAGGCATACTACTTAATAGAGGAGATGAAGAAAGCTAGGCAAAGCCTCGTATCATCCCGGTAACCGGGCCTTGAGAACATATGTGGTAAGCCTTAGTTTGTTGTTCTTGGGTGTAGTTGGTGGCGAGGATTGTGTTGTGAGTATAGAGGGTTTAGTAGAAGGCTTCTTCTCTTCTTGTGGCTAGTAGTGGTAGTCCTTATATATAGATTCTTTTCTCTGCTGGTTTAATAGGAGACACGTATACTTGTCTTCATGGGTGCTGGTGGGTTTGTTGATGATGTAGTTCTGCGTGGCTGGTTGGCCAGGCGTGTCCGTGAGGAGGCTAGGAGGCTGGGTGCTAGTGTTGATGAGTACTTAGTGGAGCTTCTTAGCCAGGGCTTGGATCCTAAGAGTAGGGCTGTAGAGTATGCTGGAGGCGGCACGGGAGCTTCTCAACCAGGCTAGGAGGGAGCTTGAGGAGGGTGATGTGAGGCAGGCTGCTGAGAAGACTTGGGGCTCTGCAGCCCTAGCCGTTAAGGCGTACGCGTACTGGAGGGATGAGAGGCGGTCGTCGAGCCATGGCGAGCTTTGGGAGTATATGAGGCTTATGGCGGGGGAGATGGGTTCATGGGTTAGAGTGGCGTGGATGTACGCTAACGGCATGCACGCATGCTTCTATGAGGGCTGGTGCGCAAGGGAGGATGTAGAGGATGCACTAGAGCATGTTGAGAAGCTAGTGGAGGCTGTAGCCTCCAAGGTCAAAAGACGGTAGCCCCCAACCTAGAATGCGAGAAGCGCTCATGGCCTGCCTGGAGCCTCTCCG
>JALTZF010000082.1 GCA_027046265.1 Pyrodictiaceae archaeon | reverse complement strand
ATTGTATTTATTATGTAGTCATTCATTTTTGTTTACCCTTTTTATGTTACCTACTCTACTTCTCATAGGTGTCTTATATTCCTCTTTTGTTACTACTATTGCGCCATTTTGTCTTTTAATACTCAAGACTAGGTCATTAACTCTATATGAGCACCTTGGACACTTATAGTAGTATTTTATCTGCTTACCACCATTCGAGATCTCTATTTCAACCCAATGCTCCATTGGGGTTCCACATCTCGGGCATGTCATTCTTCTACCGTTAGAGCTGTGCACTCTTGCTTCACCTCCATTATGGTTCACTTAGTAGTTTCTTGAAGTCTATGGAAAACTCTCAACTTCCCTTCTTGCCCTGCCACTCTATGCCATTGCTCTTAGCGGTGCTCTCACTATTACTACTTGTTGTGGTGGGGGTTTAAACGACTAATCTACGTGGGCTTCGATCATGAATGTTTTACTATGCAGCATACTCTGTCTAGTAATCAGAGACCTGGTATTTATTTTAGCAAGACTAATGTACTAAGTAAAGTGGAGAAGATAGCTCTGTTCCCTGAGCGTTTAGTGTGTTTAAGGTTTAAAAGCTTTAGCGGTGAAGACAGGTGGTTCTTGTAGATAGTTATGGGAGACCACTAACTAACTTAAGGATAATGGTTACAGGACGCTGTAACTTTGCATGCTTCTTTTGTCACATGGAGGGCTACAGTGAACCTAAGGGTTCCTCGGAAGATTTAACTCTTGAAGAAATCGAACTGATTGCTGAGGCAGCACGTCGGCTAGGCATAGAAGCTTTTAAGATAACTGGTGGTGAGCCCACACTCCGTGATGACCTACCTGAAATTGTTGCTAAGCTCCGCTCGATCAAAGCCTATGTATCAATGACTACTAATGCCTCTCTGCTCCATAAACATATTGGCAAGTTGGCTGAACTCGGCCTGGGACATATAAATGTTAGCTTGCACGCCATGAACCCTTCTAGGTTCAAGTTTGTTACAAACTCTACGCTTTATGAGCGCGTTATTTCAAACATTAAGCTTGCACGTGAGTATGGTATACCAGTGAAGATAAACTTTGTCGTGTTAAGGGATCACAGCAAAGAAGACATAGAGAAACTTGTTGAGTTTGCTGCGGAGATAGGCGCACGCGTGCAATTCATAGAGTTGCATCCTGTTGGTAAGGCTATTAAGGTATTTAAGCAACACCATTTGCCAAGCTGGCGGATACTCGAACTCCTCTCTGGCCGTATAGTGGAGATAAAGTACCGCATAGGCTTACACAATAGGCCCGTCATAACGCTAGATAATGGTGTGATTGTAGAGATAGTAGGGCCAGTAGGCAACCACTTATTCTGTGCTGGATGTACAAGAATACGTGTAACATACGACTTCAAGTTAATCCCTTGCCTTAACTGGAAAGGCCCACTCATAGATGTAAGGTCTCGATTAAGAAAGACAAGGGATAAAGAGGAGAAAATCAATGTAATTGTTGAATCGATAAGAGAGGCTAACAGTCTTCGTAGACCATCAGTGTTATGGCCTATAGCAGGACCGCCTGTAAGACTGCCAAGAAAAGACACAACTATGCGTCTGGGCTTACCTAAACGTCATGGAATACTAGACTTTGGCTCCTCAAAGACAAATAAGTATATTAATAGTGTGTTGAAGAGTTGGGGAGGATACAATGAGGTAAAATAAGATAGGTAGCTTTAGACTCATAATAGCTCTGCACTCATACATTCAAATCTATTGAGTTCGTTAATGCACGTAATATAGTACTTCTCGTTCTTCTTAATGCATGAGGCCACTTCTTTAAGTCCATCATAGCACTCACTTGTAAAAGGCCCCTCTAAAGCTACTCCAAAACTACAACTTCTAGAGACTATGAATTCTGCTACTCCACCAGACGCGAAGAACTCTGCAAAACTATCAATGTCACGTGCTGAAGGATAACATGCTACACCTGGATGAGTATGAACAAAGACTACTGCAGGTAGCAATGGAAGATTAACACTTTCCTCAGCACCCTCTCCTATAGCGTACTCTCCGTTCCATCCAATAACTAGAAAGAACTCTTTGCTTCTCCAACTCAGAGACCTAAGACTGTCTAGGGCATAAGATCTAAAGACATCACGTATTTTCAAGCTAAGTTCCCTATACCTATACCCTTCAACATGGCTACTATCCTCTATGCACTCTACATCAAAACTTATTAGGGGGGCTCTCAAGAGTATTGGGAGACTCCTCTTAAGGGATTCTATGGTATCCTTAACACAACGAGACGTAATTATGGTGTATACTGTTTTCTCGGTTCCGATCTCTAGGCGTATACTTGCCTCTTGCTGCGCGTCTTCTTCGTAATATGCAAGAATATGGAATGCTAGACCAAGTTTTGCTGTCTCAGCTGAGAAGTGCTTTAACGCGCTCAAAGTGTAGGGATCTAGTTCGGTGCCTCGGGCTGGCATCCCCTTTTCTTCCTCGCCTCTCGCTAAGGCTCCAGGAGTGCCCGGAGCCTTCCTCATCGGCGTGCCATGCTAGATTTAGCCCTATATAACTAATATGTTTCTACTCTTAAATCATGCTGTAATGTAGTGGAGAAGGAGCCCTAATTAGTGTAGTGATTTCAGAGGTTGAAATACGTATAAACCTCCACGGGGTTGGGGTATTGTCTGAGCATTGCAGCCTCTTTTCTCTTGACTTCAAGGTATGTTTCTATAACCTCTTTGGGGAATATTGGTTTAAGGAATTCATTATCGCTCTCAAGTGCATCAAGCGCCTCGTCAAGACTTCGTGGCAACTCTTTGATCCCAAGACGCCTCCTCTCCTCTGGCGACAGACTATACGCGTTAACATCTAAGGGATCGCCAGGCTCTATCTTCCTGTTCACACCGTCAAGTCCTGCGGCGATTATTGCTGCGAATGCCAGGTAGGGGTTGGTTGAAGGATCAGGGCTTCTAAACTCTATTCTGGTGCTTTTCTCGTTTGGCTTCTCGTAGAATGGTACACGAATTATTGCGCTCCTATTAGCCTTTGACCAGACTAGATATACTGGCGCTTCATATCCTGGAACTAATCTACGGTAACTATTAACTGTTGGAGCAACAATGGCCGCTAATGCATGTGCATGGTCTAATATTCCCCCTATGAAGTATCTTGCAAACTGGCTTAATCCAGCATACTCGTCGGCTGGATCATGGAAGAGGTTCTTATCGGTGCTTGTATCCCATATGCTTACGTGTACATGCATTCCGTTACCATTATCATTAGCTACAAGTTTAGGCATAAACGTTGCCAGTAGGCCATGTCTTCTTGCAATGTTCCTTGCAACATACTTTAATGTGATGACTCTATCTGCGGTATCTTTGATTCCACCATAGGTAAAGTCGATCTCTACTTGCCCTATTGCTGCTACCTCGTGGTGGTGTGCCTCGACCTTGAACCCAAAATAATCTTCAAGGATTTCCGAAAGCTCATTCCTAAAATCTGCGAGCATGTCGATCGGTGTTGGTGTATGGTAAGCCTTTTTCAGTCTTTGAAAGCCACTTGAGATTTCCTTGTCTGGGTATTCAACAGATTCTACGACGTAGCCTATTCCTCGTTGTGGCGTCTCTATGTTAAGATACAATTTGTTTATTACTTGGAACTCCACTTCCGGCCCTATGCATGCCTTCCATCCTCTCTCCTTAAGGTGTTCCTCTGCTCTGCTGGCAACATATCGTGGGTCTTTCTCGAAACGCTTTCTGTTCCTATATACATCAGCTATGGCGCGCGCAACACCTTTTCTCCATGGGAGCCTAGATAGAGTAGAGAGGTCGGGTTTGAGTTGTAGGTCACTTTCCTCTATCCCTGTAAAGCCTTCAACACTACTGCCGTCAAGTGCACTAAAGAATAACTCTTTCTCTTTCTTCACTTCTCGTGCAGGAATGGTGACGCTATGGAGGTATCCAGCTAAGTCAGTAAAGTGCAGTTCAAGCCAGCGTATAGAGTCAAACTTCTCGCCCATTCTTTCTCCCCATTCATTATATGTTCGGTAACTAGCTTTTCCTATCGAACATATTGAAAAGGATTATTGTCTTGGATCAGTACATTTGTACAAAAACCGTGGAGCTTCTAGTTAGCGTGGAGAATGTTGCGAGGGAACATGTGTGAAGTATGATTTTCTTTATTGATGTCTTGTAATGTGTATATCCAAAGGAGTGTACAGAACTAGTACAGGGAGGGTGTATGAATAGTGGCTTGTAGCTACTGGCTCTACGTAGATATGATGGACGAGTACACTGGGATAGAGGTTGAAACGACTTGTCCTCTTTACGTAGTGACAGACAATCTTGCTAAGCTCGACTATAAGAAGAGTAGTGGATGGAATGTTATGACAAAGTACACTAGTGAAGGCGCAAATATAGCAGTCATCGAGCCTAAGGGTTCAATAATTCATCTCGTTTACAAGATCACTAGGCTTAATCTCCCATTTACGCCTTGTAGGACGCCAACTGTGCCTCAACCATTCCCGCCCTATACTGTAGCTGATATAGAGATTGTCATTGACTCAAGTCCCAAAGTTGACTTGTATGGTTTAGAGGATAGACGTTCAAGTGTAGTAGGGATAGTTAAACGTACGCGCATGACAGGGCGAGGGTACCTACAGTTAGTCGAGGCTGTCAAGATTGTTGATGGGCCTATAGTGGTGGGAAGAGATATTGAGTGGTTTGAAGCTTCATGGCCTATTCTCTCTGTGAAGGAGTCCGTGAACAAGGTTAAGGTGTGCGAGAAGAGTCGTGGTTTTAATCTTGTGTCTTGGGGTCTATGTCTTGAGGAAGCTTGTTTAGATAAGCAAGACGTGGAATTGTTTGAGAGGCTTCTGAAAAGTAGCCATTCCTGTATCGCTCGAATGCTTGCAGCAACTGCTATTAGAAGTGGTATAAGCCCCTACACATTATGGGGTAAGAGGGTCTCCATGGACATAGTGAAGAACGCTGACTCTATAGTGTTTACTCTTACCGGGTTAAGTAGGCTAGGCTTGTACCTAAGGCGAAGAGAAAGGGATGAACAGATTATTGTTCTTAAGTACCTTAAAGAAGGTGCTAACATTATTGACGGTGTATGGGAGGAGTACTCGTTATTCTGTAAGGAGTGCTGGCGCAGTATTGTGGGCTAGTTCGCAGCTTCGCACAATTCTACTCTCTCCATTCTCTTTCTTAACTTCTATTATGCAGTCAGCAGCCTCCTCTACCTCCTCATCGTGGGTTATGACTACAAGTTGTGCTAATCCTGTGGATTCAAGCCCATAGCGGATTATGTCAATGAGTTCTCTTCTCCGGTTCTCGTCAAGGTGTACTGTTGGCTCGTCCATGACTAGCGAGTCTACCCGTCCTGCAGCAGTTCTTGCCAGAGCTAGCCTATAGGCTATGGCCAATGCTACCCTCTCACCACCGCTTAGCATGTTCACTGTGCGTTGCCCCCCTCTGGTGTGTATAATTACGTCATAGTCATCGGTTAACTGTACATCTATAAAGTCGAAATTAAATTTCTCGAGAATATCGCGCAGATGCGCCTCCATTAAAGTCTTTGAACGTTGCCTAATCAGCCTTGGGAGCCCTCTCTTAGGATCAAGAATACCTCTTATCCTTTCAAGATCGTTCTTCGCTTTATTAATTCTTTCAATTCTCTCTTTTACCTCTCTAAACTTCTTCTCTGATTCCTTAAGGCGTTCTGCTTCTTGAACTAGCTGAGTGTATTGTGCTTCGAGCCGTGTGATCTCGTCTCTGAGTTCATTGTAGAGTTCTCTTAGTTTATTTAGCTCTTCGAGGTAAGGCTCAGTAATTTCAAGCCTGTATTTAATTTCCCTAAGTTGTTCTTCTATCTTCTTAAGTCTTTTAGCTATAGAGGTCTTCCTCTCACTTAAGGCCTTAAGCTGATCCTCAAGAACGTTTACCTGCATAGCCTTTTCTTTAAGCGCAATTATCTTCTGCTCAAGCCGTCTCAGCTTAGCTTTAGCCTCACTGAGGTCTCCTTTGTCTAGAGCCTCCCTTACTTCATCAAAGTCTACTAAGAGACTTGTAAGTGTAGTATATAGCCTCTCTTTTTCAGCACTTAACTCTGCTAACTTCTTCTCAATTCTTTCCTTCTCTTTTACCTTATCCTTAAGTGTTTCATAACGTATGTAGTAGTATTCAAGTTCTCTCAATCTGACCTTTGCCTCAATGTACTCCTTATGGGAGACATAGAGCTCTAAGTATTCCTTATTAAGAGCTTCAGCTTCTCTTCGAGTCTCTTCAAGCTCTTTATTTAATTGCTTGAATTGTGCAAGTTTGTCCCTTAGAGTGTTAAGTACCTGGTGTAAGTGTTTTCTCCTCAGCTCAAGTTCACTTATTTCTTGTTCAATACGTCTTAACGTGTCTCTTCTTGCTTCAAGCCTCTTCTCGGCCTCTTTCTTCTCCCTGCTTAGCCTCTTTATGAGTTCGACACGATGTTCATCATCAAGTGGACGTCCGCATAGTGGACACGCTCCTCTGGCGACACTGAGTCGGTCGAGTTTATCGCTGGCATCGCTGATGAACTGCTCAAGCATATTTATCTCTTTAAGAACTTCATCTCGTTTCTTCCTACTTCTTTCAAGCTGTTCTTCGAGCTTCGAGAGAAGCCAATCAATTCTTTCAACCACTTTGTCGGGTTCCGATGTATTCACGCCAGACAAATCTATGCTAGAAGAGAGTGAAACCCTTATGTCCCTAGAAAGGTTTTTAATGATTTGTTCAAGTCTATTCGTTTTCTTTTTTGCATCTTCAAGCTTACTACGTACAACCTCAAATGCTCTAGCATCCTTCTCCAGTTCATTTATCCTCTCTTTAAGCTTAAGATACTCATCTACTAATCTTCGACTCTCCTCTATGGCCCCTATTTGTTGTCTTAAAGTATCAAGCCTCGCCTTTTCTTCCTTAATTTGCTTATTTATGAATACTAGTTTGTCTATGACTTCTATACTTTTTCCAATAACTTCTAATGCTTGATCAATATCGCCTAACCTTGTAATTTCTTTAAGCGCTTTACGTGCATCGTCTAACAACTTATCTAGCTTCTCTATTTCAGCCTCTACATTAAGGAGTTCGTGTTCAAGCTGTTTTTTCTCGCCTTCAAGACGGGCTTTTTGCTCGCGTAGATCCTGATACTCTTTCTCGAAGTGTTCAATCTCTTTTATTCTATCTTCAACCTTTCTTGCTTCACTTAACGCTTTATTTATTCTATCTTTTATATAATTTATTTCCTGCTTAATGTTGTTTAGCCGTATAACATCTCTCTCTAGAAGTTTCTTGAGTTCCTCTAATTGTTTTGCGTTATCTGACAGTACTCTTATGATTTTGCGGAGTTCTTGGTATGTTTTCTCCATTCTCTTTATTCCAAAGATGTTGTCGAATAGCTTAATTCGTGCATCTTTATTTGTGAGTATTTTTTCTAGCTCTCCTTGTCTTGTGAAGAATAGCTCTACTGCAAGTTTAGGGTCCAGGCCTATTATGTGTTTAAGTTCAGCTTCAACGCTCCTAACACTGTTTGCTAGAATCCTTACCTTGTTATCTTCGACAACATACAGTTGTGCTCGTGTTTCTCCTCTTTTACTGAACATTTTAGCTACTCTGTACTTTTTGCCTGCAACAGAGAATTCCACGGTTATTTTTCCATGAGTGGTTCCATGACGTAGGAGGGGCTCTTTTTCTGTTCCACGCACCCCTCTGCTGTGCACACTGAAGAGTGTATATGTTATAGCATCAACTATGCTTGTTTTACCTGCACCATTCGGGCCTATGATAGCTATTACTCCACGTGGGATCACAAGCCTTGTCTTTTTATGACTGAGGATATTCTCTATCTCAACAAGCTCTATTATCATGATTAACCACTCTCATCAAGGCCATAGAAGTTCTTCACTAAGCGCAGAGCCTCATCATAAAAGTCTTGGCGAGTCTCGGATCCAAGAATCTCGATAAGCTTATAGGCAAGGTCAGCTAGCTCTCTGTCCTTTAAAGCTTCTCTAAGCATTTCGGCTACGTCTATGTGGCGTGTCTTCCTTATATTCAACGTGGTAAACGTACTCTCCTCTATTACCTCCTCAAACTCCACGCGATAGGCCAAACAGAGGCCTTGGAGGCTTCGATCAAGGAGCATGCGGGCTCTCTTTTTTGCTGTGGAGGGAACTCTTTTTAGTATGATGTGTAGTAGAGGCCTTTTCTTATACTTGGATAGTTCTAGTTTGAGTCTAGATATTGAGGATTCGAAAGTCTTGTTATCTGTGTATGTTATCTCTTTCAGCAATTGAGGCCTAACATTTTGGAGTTCTATCTTTTCTATGTTTACAGTTTTCTTCGCTTTAATCTCAGCTAAGACAACGTAGCGTTTTGGCTGCTTAGCTTCATCTCTCCTAAATATTTCAATACTTCCAGGGTACACGACAGCGCTATCTCCCAGCATAAAGGTCTTAAAGAGGTGTATATGGCCCATGGCATAGTAAGAGTAGCCTCTAGGCAACTCCCCTAGCTCAATATCAAAATCTGGTGTGCCAACTTCATGTAGCGTCTGGTGGAGCATTAGTATTGTCGGCTTGTCACTCGGTACTGGTGCTAGTTTCTTAAAAATGTCAAGGAGTCTTTGTCGTCTCGCAGGACCCCTTTGCGCTGCCACACCTGCTACAAGTACTTCACCGTTCTTTGTGCGTATCTGCACCTTCTCTGGGCCTTTCAATCCTACAACTTTAAAGTTTAGTGCTTCTTTAAGTTCCTCTAAGAGAACTGGTGGGGGAAGCATGCGTCTACGCGGGGTGTCATGGTCGCCTAGTATAGCTACGACGGGTATATTCTTTTCTTTTAATTTTCTTAGCGAGAGTATTGCTTGTTTAAAGGCCTGAGCTGGTGGTCTAGTGCTATCAAAGACGTCGCCTGTATGTATTACAAGGTCTACATGCTCCTTTAACGCGATATCCATAGCTTCATCGAAGACAGTATATACGTCTTGCTCTCTCTCAGCTATGCCATACTGCCTGTTGCCAAGATGGGTGTCTGAAATGTGCATTATGCTTATGCTCTCCAAAAACTGTAACACCCACGAGAGACTGTAGAGGGTAGTACTATTTTGGCGTGAATTCTCATAGAAAGTCTGTGTAGAGACTAGTCTCCTCCTCGGGCTCTGCCATATCCTCTTTGTATGCTAACCATTCACCTACAACATCGGGATCGCTGCCGCCCAGTCTGCCCGGAAACTTGTCTATTTTGACTAGGGCTGGTATCTTAATGAAGGGCCCCACGATAACAGCTTCGCCCGTATTTAGTGATGGAAGCTGCTCCACAAGGTCATCACTAAGATTCTCGCTAGCCTCTTGAATGTGTCTTTGATCGGAAGGCTCTATAATGCGTAGAACAATGAGGTTGTTAGCTTGGCTTAGTATGTTTGGGTCAATGTTCTTTGGTCTTTGGCTTACAAGCATTAAGCCTACGCCAAATTTTCTTCCCTCTCTTGCTATCCTAGAGAGCCAATACTTCGATAGTGTCTCATTATCTCTTGGGGCCAGTATATGGGCTTCCTCGAGCACAATAAGTATTGGGACTCTTATGCGGCTCTCTCTACCAGACTTGTGCATTTTTCTCTCATGCAGCACTACACGGAGAATATGGCTTACAACTACGTCGGCAGCATCCTCATCAACGCGGCTTAAATCAACTACATTCACTTTGCCTGCTAGAATCCTTGTTGTTGGGTCGGGCGCAGTATCGTCTATTATGTCCCTGTATCTATCCAGTAGGGATTCAATCTTGTTTAGTACGGCCATGGCGGCTGTGGCTTCTTCTCTTCTACGGCTTGTACGTAGTATTCCTGCTAGCTCCTCGCTTAAGTCTTCAAAGAAGTTCTTGTGTAGTTGCCGAGTATAGAGTTTTTCGAGTGCCTTCCTTAGCACGTATTCTTGGTTATAAAATCTCTTCTCAACGCCTAGCAATGTCATTAGTTCAGATATACTTAAGAGCCTTGGGTTTATTCTTGGATCTACAACGTTTACACCATTACCAATGCTTGAAGAAACATACTCTCCATGGAAATCAAATATAAGCATTGTACCTCCAATACGTGCTATAGAGTCAGCTATTACGGCTACAGTATTGCTTTTACCATAACCAGTAACCGCTAAAATAGCCGTATGACGTGTAACAAGCTTGTTAACGTCAATATACACTTCAACTTCTGGGCGTGCAAGTAGCTGCCCAATTCTTATATGGTGTGGGGGCTTACCGCCGAAGATTCTTCTTAACAGAGTAGACGAGGCCCTACGTACACGTGAACCGGGTAAAGGAGGTATTCTCGGCATCTTCAAGTCCTCTATGTTACCGAGAAGCCTAGCAGAACACTCGAAGAAGACATCACTATTACCTTCTGTGCCAATGTTTCTGCTTAGTTTTTCAACAACCACCGGGTCGTAAACGCCAGAGAGAGACGAAAGTGTTATGCTTCTGGAACCAACATTTTTTACTAGAGCAAGAATGTTGTTTCCTCTATCCTCAATGACGACGTAGTCTCCTAGAGGGGGCGGGTTAATGGCTACAAAACGTACTATAGTCGGTGTAGCATTATCAACAACGTATCCTAGTACTTTATCGGTTATGCCCTGTTCTCTTGAAGGCATGCCTATCATGACCGTACAGATCAATTATTATCGGACAATATTGCCACTAAAAGGTTAAGGCTCTATCTTGATAAGCGTGCTCTAGAGAACACTGAATCTGGGCTTGCAACCATGATTCCAGCATATCGTTGTGCACGTTGGACTTTAACAACCTTGATAAGCACAAGAAGCTCTGGGTTTGACAAGTTTACAGGCAAGTCAATGCCTTCAGCTATTATCCTAATAGCTTCGTTCTTATGAAGTAGCCTCTTCTCCTTCCTACTATAAAGGTACCCTTCTAACTTTATGGCAAATGATGGGCGTCTAAGCCCAACTTTCTCTTGTATAAGCTCTCTAACAATATCAGCAACATCTTCAACATAGGGATCAGTCTCGCCATCAAGAGGTATTGCTCTTAGTATAGGCATGTCAAGATCTAATTCCTCTTTTAACTTAATAACAGCCATAAACGGGTCGTTAACCTTCAAGAGAAGTAGTGATTGTGGCTGAGCAAATACGGTCAAATTCCCAATAATGTTCCTTACTATTCTTAAGGCTTCTCTTCTTTCATAATATCCTGGTTCATGAGCTATAATTAGGTTAAATAACTTGTATAGATTTGGCATGGTTTTCATCTCACACATGCTATTTCTCTATGGCATAGTTTACCTGGTATTCTCAAGCAAGACTCAGTTACTTCTTAGTTTTAATACGTACCGTACGTTTACTTAAAGTCTCTAAGATTACGCGTGTATTTTCACGGGGCTTCCTTTTGCATAGAATATCTATGCCATTATCTCCTACCTTTACCCATATTGGTTGACATCCCTCCATCTCAAGGATCTCTCTGACATCGTCATCATACACTCTAGGCAAGGCACTTAGATTACCGCACGGGCCCCATTTGCATGCCCAACATCCTAGTTTGTGAGCCTCAATATTTGCAGCACAACTACTAGGTAGCACTCGCAGGCCTTCTCGCCTAGCTATATCTGCAACTTTATCCTTAAGATCTCTCATCCTCAATACGACTTGGTCCCTATGATTTATGGAAACTCGCGGTAGACGTCTTTGTATCTCATTAATATTCACTATTCTTGCATGTTTTAGCCTTGCCACTATTCCAGGGGTTACTCTTAGGCTACCAGGTATAATGGCTGATGCCCCATGCTTTCTTGCGTACGCTATTATCTCTCTCAACTCCTTATCTGTTATACTAGGTATTATTGGTCGTAGGAATAACGTAACATGCTTACCTCGCCTAGCTAATTCCTCCATGAACTTATATCTCTCCATGGGATGTGGTGCTGCGGGCTCGAGTAGGTTTGAAAAGCGTATTGTTGTTATTGTAATTAACACGCTTATTCTTGGATCTGAACTGTCTAGGAACTTCTTTAAGTCATCACCATAGAGAACAGCCTTCGTCGATATTTGCTGAGGGTTTCCTAAAAGCCTATACGTGGCCTCTAGGAACTCGAATGCTTTCTCCTTAGTCTTCTCCATAAAGGGCTCGGTCACCGAGCCGAATGCTAAAAGGGTTCCATACGGGCCAGGCACAAAAAAAGGATTCAGTGCGAGTGCATAGACCAGTTGAAGGCCATTTAGGGGATAGGGTTCTGGCTTCATAGGGAAACCCATGTCTGGGACGTAGCAGTATAGGCATCCAAAGTTACAGCCTATCCCAGTATGTATTGTCATACCGCAAGCTATTGGCTTCCTCTTAGCGTGATGGTCTCTTCTAGCTTGTTCTAGTTCCTTTTTAGTCAGTTTAGACTCTATTTTTGACTTAATTCGGGCCTTTTCGCGCATAATTTTCTCAATAAGGCTTGCTTTAAGGCGCATAGCATTTAACCCGGCTTGCAAGCAGTCTTTCTCCTGAGCACAGCTCTTACAGAGTTGTTGGCGCCTAGTACTAGGAGGGGTTAAGAGGGGCTGATACCTATTGTGTTAGGTTACCCAGTAATAAATCATAGGGATCTCCCTCAGATAAGGGTTAGAAACACTTTTGGAAACAAATTAGAACTCTTTAAGCCGTTCAAACAAGGTCTCGTGAGAATGTATGTGTGCGGCCCAACAGTCTACGACTACATGCATATAGGGCATGCAAGAACGTATGTGGCTTTTGATGCTATAAAGCGCTATTTACAACTACGAGGGTATAATGTTGTACATGTACAGAACATTACTGATATAGATGACAAGATAATTAATAGAGCTAATAGAGAGGGTCGTGACTGGAGGGAAGTAGTTGACGAGTTTTCAAGAGACTACTTTGAAATGCTGAAGACCCTCAATATTGTTGTACATATGCATCCGCGTGTAACAGAGCACATAAGCGACATAATAAAGTTCATAGAAGGACTTATAGAGAAAGATTATGCCTACGTAGCTCCAAGCGGTAGCGTGTATTTCGACGTTGAAGCATTCCCAGATTACGGTAAGCTTAGTGGCCGCTTTCATCCCGAACAGTGGCGCCAAGAAGAAGACGTGATCAAAGAGAAGAGGCACCCCTATGATTTCGCCCTATGGAAAGCGTGGAAACCTGGCGAGCCCTATTGGGAGTCTCCATGGGGGCGTGGCAGGCCTGGGTGGCACATAGAGTGCAGCGTAATGTCCTCAAGATACCTTGGGGGTCAGTTCGATATACATGGTGGCGGGCAAGACCTTATATTTCCACACCACGAGAAT
>JALTZF010000081.1 GCA_027046265.1 Pyrodictiaceae archaeon | reverse complement strand
GTGGATTTAGAGTACCAGATCTTTCGGGGAGTGCTACTATGTCTGTTATCCCCTTAGCTTTGCCTGCTTTAGTTAGTGAAGCTGTGAAAGTTATTCCTTTGATAACGTGTATAGCACTTTCCATGACTCCAAAGTTAGATGAAATTCTTGGGGATAAGCCGTGCCGAATAGATATCGTAGACATAGTGGTATGGGGCAACCCTTCTAGACTCCCCCTTGACTTCAAGTCTGTAACGAAATAAAGGCGCATCAACAACTAAGGTCTCTGCCTCACCTCCCTCAAAGCCAGGATTAAATCCATATATTTTCGAGAGTTTTATTATCTCGTCTATATCAGCCTCTGTAAGTACCTTACCTAGAAATTTTTCTGGAACACCATATGCTTGTATAGAGATTATAATGAACTTAAAACCTTCGCGAATTAAAGACCTCATATACTTTTCTTGATCCTTTCTCCATAATGGTGTATAAGTCTTTAAGCCTACCTCCTCTGCTGCCATAGAGAACCTTAGTCTTTGATAGTCACTTAGTAGTGCACCTGCGACAACACCGTCAGCTCCGAGTTCCTTAAATTGCTTAAATAACTTAACTAGAGTAGAATACTCGTCTCTTGAGCCCTTAATTTTCACTAACCTTAAGCCCATACTTTTAGCTTGTAACTCGGTTAGCTTTATTGCTGGATAGTGGAACAGCATGCTGTCTGGTTGACTAGGAATAACTGTTCCAAGACATTGAACGTTGAATCCGTGAAGTATTGCCCAATGAAGTGCATAAGTGCTATCCTTTCCGCCACTATACATTGCACATACCTTAGGGGTCACCTTTAAGACACCTAATCCTGCGTAGGTTTGCTACTTGTTAATTAACGTTAAAATATTATTTGTACATAGTTCTAGAAGACTATTCGTGGGTGTGCTAGGTTAAAGACCGTGCATTTGTAGTCACATGAGATACTAGAATTATTCAGGGAAAGCTTGTTTTGATCGATTGGTGAAAGTAGAATGCAATATATGAAACAGAGCCGCATGGCAGCCAGCATCGAGGTATGCGAGTGCATTGATCATAGCAAACCATTGCCTCAACACGTGGCTATAATACCTGATGGAAACCGTAGATGGGCTCAACGCAATGGATTAATGTATTGGGAAGGGCACTGGAGAGGTTATGAACGTGGCAAGGAGATAATTAATGCTCTCTGGGATCTTGGAATACAGTATGTGACTTTCTATGGTCTTTCCCGCGAGAACTGTTTAAGGAGAAGCAAGAGAGAGTTGAAGAATCTTTTTAAACTACTAAGCCTAGCTGTTGAAGAGTTATTAGCTGATAAACGTGTCTCATCGGGGCTTGTACGTCTATTCTTCGTGGGCGACTTCGCACTTTTACCTTCACGTCTTAGAGATAAGCTTATGGACGCTAATAAGGCAACAGAACGCAATGGGCCTCATGTACTTTCTATAGTAGTATGCTACAGTGGGCGCTGGGAAATAGTGGAAACTGTACGCAATTTATTGAAGGAAAAAGATGATAGATCCTTGAATGGTATTGATGAAAGCACCTTTAGAAAAATGCTACCCCTTGGCTGGCTTCCAGAACCTGATCTAGTAATAAGGACTGGGGGTGAGTATAGGCTTAGCGGATTCTTGCTGTATCATATAGCATATAGTGAGCTCTACTTTAGCAATAAGCTTTGGCCCGATTTTGGTCTTAAGGATTTATGTGATGCTATTTGCTCTTTTCAGAAGAGAGAGAGGAGGTTTGGGAAGTAGTCTTCTCCTCTGCTTGGAGTGCCTCATCCAGTATGCCTGCAAGTCTCCACATTACACCTACTACAACTATTCCCAGTATTGTATAAATTGCAAAGTCTACTTGTACTAGAGCAGAGAGGAATTCGTCAAGTGACAATTTGTCCATTAATCTTATGGCCTCTCCTATTTTGTCTAAAAGGATGAGAATAACAGCTGCTATTACGACATATAGAGATTCTCTGCCTGGTCTTATAGTTCCAGAAATAAGTTTTGATAAAATATGACCGAATATCATGACTCCAGCAGCAAAACCCACTAGCCCAGTAAAGGCATCAAGGCTTGAAGCTAAAGCTTGAGGCGTAATAGATTTGGCGCCATAAAGTTGTCCTACAAGTAGTGCTATGGCTAGAATAGATGCAAGACCAGCAGCAGCATAGGAAACCATTGAGACAGGTGTTTCAAGTATAGCACTTAGAATTTTATCCTCGAGACCAAAACCAGTTATTACCATCGCAGCTCCTAAGAGCATGAGGCCTACTAGTAGCGCTTCTCTCAACATTCCTGCAAGGGATAAAGCCGATATAACTATGAGTATTACTCCTGGCACTCCAAGAAAGAGCCTAGAAAACCTAGGCTCTGTGAGGGCTTTACGTATATAGCGCGCTAATAGAAGGTATGTTTCTTCAACCCCCCTATGTTGCTTTACAACTACACGTCTTATACCATAAATGCTTGTAAGTGACGATATAATTGGTACTACAAGCTCATCTTCTGAACCATCGGAGACTACTATGACACCGTCAGCCCGAGTCTTCTTCACAAGTTCCTCTACTTGTTTTCTAATCATTAATGACGCTGTCGTGCCACCTGTTTCACTACCAGCTACTACTGCAGGTATTGCATCATAACCTTTAGAAGATAGTTCATCAGCTATTTTTAAGACAGCAAACAAGGCGTTTAAGTCAGAGTCCTCCGGGTCATATAAGGCAAAACGAATTGCCGCATCTAGTACTTGCTTGTAGCCATAAATTGGAGTTTTTATACCAGCTCTAGATAGGTCATCATCAAAGTCAACTGCTAATACTAGTATTCTTTCCTTCTGCTGCCTCATTCTCTTCTTCCTCTAACTCTTCTGGCTCCGAAGCATATAGAAGTTTTAAGTCCTCTAATGTAAGTGGTTCGCCACGCTTCATTTTTTCTTCAACTTGCCTGCGTCTCTCTTCA
>JALTZF010000080.1 GCA_027046265.1 Pyrodictiaceae archaeon | reverse complement strand
TAATACTGGTACTCCCCTGCGCCGAGCCCAGTCTGCCAGCATGCCACCCGTAGTTACTGCTACGACGCCCGCCCCCTGGCTATAGGCTAGTCTTGCACAGTTGAGTGTTTCGCGTGTATTGCCAGAAAAGCTTACTGCGTATACGAGAACTCTCCTCCCAGCCCATTTGGGTGGCTCAGCACTCTTAGCACTATATACTGGTGCGCCGCCATAGGCTGAGGCTAGCGCTGCAACATAGTCTCCTGCAACTCCACTGCCACCCATACCACAAACAACTACTTGCTCAGCAGAAGAATAGGATGAAGGCAACTGTGCAGAGAAACCTGTTGCATAGGCCCTCTTTGCAGGCTCAGACCATGAGAGATAGTACTCTAGGAACCCAGTCATAGCTTCTTCACACCTTGAACCCTAGCTGTCTAAGCTTACCAACAACAAAGCTGCGATCCTCCTCTGGTAGGAGTTCTATGTCGCGTTTAACTATCCTATCGTCAATCCTGAGCTTGCCCTCGTCAACGTATTCTTTTATAATCCTAAGATCCTCTATGTCAGTTTCTCTGCCAGCCTTAGCCTTCAATACAATGTAGTCTTCTAGCCTTATGAACCTAGCCTCTACACGGCCAAGCCTCTTCTTTGGTGCTAACTCAATAATCTCTGGCGGTATGTAGAAGTCGTAAATGTTCTCGTAAAGTTCAACAATAGCCTCCTCTCCACTAGGTAGCTTAGCCACGAGCTTTGGGGTGCCAAGAGCAGTAAAACTGATCTCCCACCCTTCACTCTCGGCGAGGCCACGGTAGAAGTCCTCTTCTATGAGTGGGCTAGGCTCTACGACGAATAAGTCCACATCGTCTTCAAACTTTTTCCTGCGTAGCTCTAGCTCGACAACAGTACTACCAACAACAACACCCTTAACGCCATGCTCTTGAAGCTTGCCGAGCAACCATGCGAGATCGTTGAGCGTGTATGCCAAGGCTCACCGCCTAGTCTTAGTGTCGAATGCTCATATTCATGGCTTAGCAGAAGAAGACATTAATAATATTTACCGCTAGTACTTAGACAAGAATACTATTGTAGTAACAGTTACGCCTCTATGATGCACTGTTGTATGACAATAGACGAGTGGTGTTGACAGAGTATCAGTAGAATACTCTTATTTCCCATGTTAGACAGGTAGTGGGTGGGAGGAGGTAGCAGGGTTGAGTGAGAGACTTATCATCCCCTTAGACCCAGAGAGCGTCAGGAGGATAATAGGTAGTCCACTATCTCTGCTAGAGGCTGCACCTGGTGTAGAGGAGTTAGGCGATAACTATGCAGTTATTAGTGTTCCTCGCATACTCGGCTTTGGTAAGCAGAGACTAAAAGTAAAGCTTAGTGTGTACGAGACAGAAGAAACAATGCTCATAATAATGGGCAGAGATGTAGACAGATTGATAGTCGTAGTACACGTCATAGATACTGGTGAAGGCTCACACGTAGTCGTCAGTAGTGGTGGTAGTGGCCGGCTGGCCAGACTGGCTACGGGTGTATCCTCGGCTGTGAGCAAGGCTATACAATCACGCCTAGAAGCAGCCCGGCCCCAAGTAGAGATACATAGTGAGGATAATAGCCTCGCCAAGCTAGAGAAACCCTTGCCTCCCGAAGCAACACTAGTCTACTATGACAGCTTTACACCAGTAAGAGACGTACCCTACGAGGCTGCTTTACGCGTAGTAGCCCTCCTCGGCCTAGATGACTACCTTGTAGAGGTTGCAGACTACTATGACACTTACACACTACGCCTCGTGCTTAGAGGGAACAAGGTCACTGGGGCCTACGTGTCACGCGGCTCTCTAGAGGCTGTAGGCGAGCAAGCTGTCAGTCTTGCCCGGAACCCTCCTGGGTACCGTGTACGTATTAGGGCTTGGAGCTTGACTGGTAAGACTAGGGCATTCATATTTGAGCCTGAACTCATAGCTGGAGGAAAGAAACATGGTGTCTATAGGCTTATGGGCCGTACACAAGTAGAATATGGTGGTCTCGCACCCAACATGTACATGGTTGTCTCCGGTAACGAGGTAGCAGTAATAGATCCTGTTGGCGACGAGCATGTGAGGCATGCAGTTAGACTATTAATACATGATGTTGAACAAGTAAAGAAGATAGTTGTAACGTCTATTGAGGCAGGCGTAGAACATGGTGTAAGAGTTCTAGCAGATGCTCTTCCACGCGCAACCATTGTCGCTACGGCTTACTGGGCCTCGCAGATTTCTTCGCTAGTAGAGGCCACCATGCCTGTGGAACCACTACCCATAGCAGAATCCAAAATAAGTGTTGGTAGTAGTGAGTTATTGCTCATACCCTCTAGGGCACGGGGTGTGCCTAGTCTTTCAGTGTATGACGAGAAGACTAAGACGCTGATTACTGGGCCTAGTATTGGTGTTGTTACTCCTCCTGGTGTATGGGCTGTAAGGATAGACAGTATAGACGAGTACATGGCGATGATCAAGTCCTATGTCAAGCACACAGTATGGCCTCAAGGTTTCCTCGAATGGCTTGAAAAAGTCTCAAAGCTAGAGGTTGAACGTATAGCGCCTCGCTACGGCCCAGTAATAGAGGGCCAAGACAATGTTTCTAAACTATTTAATGAGCTTAGAAAAATGTTCTCTTAGAGGAAAAGTGTGGGAGGGGAAGACTCTGAGTTGGCTGAGACCATACTAGACTATAGGGGTATGGGCCCATTCCTGCCATATGCTGCTATAGAAAAAGCCCTCCGTGAAGTAGGCTCTCTAAGGCTAAGAGTTGACCCAGAAGTAGCAGACGTGCTAGCAGCCTGGGCTAAGCGTAGAGGCTACGTAGTAGAAGTTGTAGAGGATACAGTAGTTATCTCCCTCGCGCCCGAAATAGCAGAAGCCGCGCCGGTAAGAGAGGTTGCTGAAGAAGCTGCTGAAGAGGCATTAGCAGTAGAAACCCAGGCTCCCCCTATGCCACAGGTATCCATTAAGGTTAGTGAAGAGTGGAGAAAAGATATCTCTGAGAGGCTTACAGACATAGTCTTCGTTATTGAGGCTGTTCTACGTGCACCAATACTGTACCGTGGCCCCATATCCACAAACGAGTTCGCCTCAGCTATAGGCGGAGACAGGGTGCTTGTTAGAGTACAACTAAGTGGACAAGACTACTTCCTATACATAGAGAGAGGAGCAGTCAAGGCAGCTTCACAGATAGGAGCCTCTCTAACCCCCAAACAGGCAGAGACTATAGTAGAGCAAATGCTCTCTGAAAACCCCACAGTAACAGTCTATGATGCCTCTAAACTATTCGAGCACCCCTCCTCTGGGTCTCCAAGATAATATTACGATAATATTACCCAGTATACTCTACGATAGCAATAGTAGCATCATCCTCAGGGGGTGAAGCCTCAAGCACTGCCTCTAGTACGCGTGCAGCAGGATTCCCCTCCACTTCACTCAAGCCCTTATACTCTGACAAGAGCTTCAGCATAGCCTCGGTGAGCACAGTAGGGTCGACACCGTCTGTTGTTATAGCATAGACTACACCTTTCCTAACCTCAAACTCTGACACCAAAGGATTGCCAACAAGTCCCCGGCCAGCTTCGAGGAAGTGTACTAGGCGCCCACCCGTACTAAACTGCGGCATAGCACCCCACAAGAGCCACGTGTCTTCTGTGCGTGCACCAGAAAACCCCACAACGTAGCCGTCGCCAGCAAGTGCAAAAGTTATAGATGACGGGCCCAGTATTGCTAGGAACAATGTTGTGGCTGGAGGACTCTCCCTCCTCACCTCCTGCAATAAAATCCTAGGCCTCGTTCTACTGTCTACGAGACTATTAAAGGAAAGAGGCTCTGTACAAATCCCACCACTACCACATTCCCTGTAGTAGCCCTTCTTCACGAGCTCAAGCACGTCCAGACTCCCAGGCTTAGCCTCAGCAAATACTTTCGACAAACAGTCAAGACAGCGTCTTGCAAGCTGTACACCAGAATACTCAGCCATGTAAGCTCTATAACAGTATACTGCAGCATTTACAGCAAGAAAAGAAGCACCACCACCACTAGAGGCTGAGACCCCATCAGCTACAGCCACCACACCATATTCATGGTCTCCTGAAACCCAATAGGACACATCATCCTCTCCATGAACATTATTTGCTGTAGCAACCCACACATTCCACGGCAACCCAGCACCCTCCCACAACACTTTAACTCTAGCCAACCTCCTGTCTCTAGATGATACCGAGTACTGCTACTACTGTATTTAGCTGGGAGAAGAACACTAAATATGAAGTTTGTCCCAACACATTTTATGCTCTATGTTTCATCCGTTTTATGGTCATGGTAAAACTGTGATAGGGGTATATTGGTGTTATAGTAAGGGTAAAGAAAAATACTTAGATTTATGTGTGCGTTACTGTGTTTTGTTGTTATATGTCGTAGTAGCCGTGTTCTAGTGCTCTTGTGAACTTTACTAGCATTAGTTCTAGTAGTACTGCTAGGCCTATGAATCCTATGCTCGTCACAGTGTATGGTATTGTTGGGTCTTTGGCTACTAGTACGTGGTCTGAGAAGAAGCTCCACAGTCCGGCAGTCCCTATCATTGCAAAGATTAGTGCGAGCACTATGAGTACTGGCATGCCACGTAGTGTGTTAAGGAATGTTGGCGGTTTCTTTTCAGGCTCATACTTTTCTCCCTTTACTGGGAAGAACATGTGTCTTAGTATTGATGCTGCATAGTAGAGGAAGCCCACGAATACTAGTGATGCACCAACTAGTACGCCTGGCATAAACTTTGCCCTAATATCGAGCACTACTGACCACGGCTTGCCCTGTACCCAGAAGTTAAATATCTGTGGTAGCCCTGCTAGGCCGAAGGTTGTAGCCATTATTATCTGGCCAGTAGCTAATAGTATGAACGCCCTCTTACCCCATATCGTGAATGTCCTATCTGTAGGCTTGTTTGTTAGCCCAGGCGTGGCAAAGTATATTAGAGACATAGCCCCCATAGCAAACGCCATCATACACTCGTGTGCGTGTAGCATTGTAACCCATGTGCCGTGCTCCCACCAGTTAGTCCAAGGCCAAGTAATGATTAGTCCCTGCAATGCTACGCCTACAACTCCGAAGAGCAGTATACCGACCATAAAGTACATGCTCGGAATATTCTCAAACTTTATATTAGCCTTTTTAGCTATCTTTAATGCCTCAAACGCCATTAATGTTAGTGGGAGTATTTCTAGTGCACTAAACACTCCGCCTATTAGTATCCAGAATGTTGGTGTTCCTATCCAGAAGTAGTGGTGTCCCTGCCCCAGTATGCCCGAGGTTGCTGCTAGTACTACGTCGTAGAAGATGTACTTGTCTACAACCTTCTTCATCTCTGGCCTGGGTATCAACACCATTAGCAGTAAGCCGAATGCGCCAGCATAAGCTACTTCTAGCGCGCCCTCAACCCAGTAGTGGACTGTCCACCATCGGAAGTACTCGCTTGTTGGCACGTGCTTGAAGAATATGTTGCCTGGCACGTAGAGTAGGAATGTTATTGCTGCACCAAACACTAGAGCCCACAGTGCTAAGGGCCACTCCCTCATTGGTGGCAGAGTCTTTAAGACTACTACGGCAAAGATGGCAAAGGCCAGTAATAGTATTATGTCCCATATCCTGCCAAGCTCGACGTACTCTTTACCCTCATATAGTAGTGGCTGGCCAAACCCCCACAGGTTAGAGCCACTCTGCATTAGTGGCAGTGATAGGAAGCCGCCGATAACTGTGATGAGTAGTAGTGCTATAACGAGCTTTACTAGGCCAGGATATGCTATCTCTCTCCCAGCAAGTACTGGCAATACGTAGATAACGGCTGCTATCGTGGCTGAGAACAGCCAGAATAGGAGCCCGTTTATATGGTATGCTCGTGCAAGGTTGAAGTTTATAATGCCGCTTAGAGCGTTTGGCGAGATGTAGTATAATGCTGCTATACCCCCGAATATTAGCTGGATAAAGAACAGCACTATTGCAACAAGTACGAGTGGTGTTGCAAGCTTCTGAGTCTCATACGCGGGCACAACCCATCACCCCCTTGCATACCAGTAGAAGAACGCGTAGAGGAGAGCAGCAGCAAACAATGTCGTGAACAGCCAGTATAGCACCCATGCGCCCTTGCTCTCATACCATCTGCCAAGATTCTCCTTGAAGCTCGGCTCAAAACTATAGCCTCCAATAGTCTTGACCTCGCCTTTGACCTCGGTCTCTGAGAAGCTCTTAGCGTACTCTAGCACTGTCCTAGCCTGCTCTGGTGAGAGGACAGCCTTGAACGGCGGCATACCGTCCTTGCCTTCTAGCACTACGTTGACTAGGCCTTCCCAGCCAGTTGTCGCGAGAGCATTCTCCCACCAGGCCTTGTCGCGGAAGTTTGGTGTACCAGGCACTACACCAGAACCATCTAGGCCATGGCATGAGGCACAGTACTTCTCGTAGAGCTGCTTGCCTTCAGCCATTGCAGCTGTCTGGGCTTGTTGTGCAAATACTATCTCCTTAGGTGGCATTGGCGGCCAACGGTTAGTATTGAGGTCTCTTAGATACAGCATCCATGCTGTAAGCTTGTCTATCTCCTCCTCAGTAAGGTTGAATGGCATGTACTCTGTGCCAGCATACGTCTTCAAGAGGCTCCTAATGGCTTCTGGGTCCCAAGCTCTCCTCGCGATATATCCTAGGTCAGGAGCGTAGTAGGCTCCATTACCTACTATTGTGTGGCATCCCATACAGTTATAGTCTATTGCAACTCTAAAGCCCTCAGCAGCAGTGTACCCTTTATAGGTTACCTGGTCTGGCAGGGGGTTCCTAGGGTCAAAAATGTCTATTGACAATGGCGTGGCAATTGCCACAAATAATATCGACATTATTATCAGTGCCTTGCCAAGCTTCTTATATGGCACTTCTTCGGGGCTAGCCTCTTCTCTCTTTCTAGCAGTTATTACGAAGGCTATTATTGCTATTAAGAAAGCAGTGGCTATTGCTGATAGGAATAGTTTGACGTACATGGCTGTACCACCATGTTAGGATAATGGTATACCATGTTGTTTCTGTGAACATGGTAATCTTGATCATTATCTATATCAGTTAGGGTTGCTCTGGGCAACCAGTTAATGGTATTACACTGCTAGGAGTTGTCTTTAACCGGCGTTAAGCATGTATACCTACTATTAGGCTACTATAGTATGGGGCTCTCTTGTGAGAGTAGCCCGTATAACAATGTGGGGATGCGAGGCCTTCCAGCGTGCACACCCAGTAGCCTATGTTGGTTACCAGATACTAGATGATGGTAGGATAGAACACTTACTACTCAGCGACAGTAACGGGCTGAGGAAGGTTAAGCTAAAGATGGACTGTAATAAGTGTGTTTTGGGGAGGCTTGTCAAGTCCTCAAAGCTAGTATCTATGCCTACAGTCCTAGATGACGGTAAAAGGATAAGATTCATGGCTCTCTACAACCGGGAGGTTAAGAGGATACTCTCAGAGCATAGGGATCAACTCGTAGGTGTTGATGTCCTTGACTTGCGCAGTGTCGTACTTACGAGGAGGCAGAGAGAGTTGCTACGAGTAGTAGCTAATGGTGCTGGGACTTCTCCCTCACGTGTTGCTGT
This sequence comes from Pyrodictiaceae archaeon, assembly GCA_027046265.1. Lineage (GTDB taxonomy): Archaea > Thermoproteota > Thermoprotei_A > Sulfolobales > Pyrodictiaceae > QNYQ01. The sequence continues at coordinate 5,751 of JALTZF010000080.1, read as the reverse complement.
AAAGCTTGGAGTCAGCAGGCAGGCTGCACAGAAAATGCTTCATAATCTTGTAAGGAAAATTGCTACTATAATGTCCTAGCCTATGCGGCTAATCAGGAGGACAAGAGGCTTTATTACTATAGCTGTACCACCAGAGTCTATAAGGGTTAATGGGTTGGCTGTGGCAGAGAAGGCTAGACGTAGTATAGTGCTGGATGTTAGGGCTCCCTGTGACAAGGTGTTAGCCTACATAGCTTCGCGTAGCCCAGTAGAGTATGCTGCTGGTGCGGCCAAGGTACTCAACTATTCTGAGAGGAAGGGCTCCTACATAGTCTACTATGCTTCGACAAGCAGGAATGAGTACCGTGTAGAGATAAATATGGGCTCCGGAGTGGATAGGCTGAACTACACCTTCAAGGGCGCTATGGAGGGCTCTATAACTATTACCGGGCTACCCCGAGGTGGTGGCTGCAGGTTATACATAGAGGCTGAGGCTTCTGGGCCTCTTGTAGCCGAGTACGGCGGCGAGGCCCTAGGCCGCATAGTGAACCGGGTAGTTGTCAGCACTGTGTCAAGGTTTCCCGCAATACTAATGGCGCGTGCTCCTGTTGGCAGGCTTGGGGATGTGTTCATAGAGTTGCTAGAGCTAGTTAACATGGCTTCTGGCAGTTCTTCAAGAGTAGCTGTTGGCGGCACAGTCAAGAGCCTAGCCATAAATGTCCTTGAAGATAGGATGATATCAGCTACTGGGTTTGGAGGAGAAGAGGCTGAGGAGAAGGCTTCCAAGCTCTCAGAGATGCTGCGCACAATTATGAGTACTGTAGATGATTTAGGCTGGGGGAGTATTGAGCGCGTGGTTATTTCTACTCGTGACCACGTAATTGTAGCGAATACTACTGGGGGAATAGCCACGGTCGCTATACTGGAGAAGAAGAGTGAGGAGTGAGAGTCCCTTGGCTACTCTGCCCCCTAGCCTGAGGCGTGTACTATCAAAGAGGCCTCTAAGCTTTACAGTGCTAGTAGTCTTCGTACTTGACAGGTCTCTCAGCATGAGTGAGCCTCGAACCTACGACTATAGATGGAAGTGGGAGCACCTCGTGGAGCTTGTTGAGAGGCTTGTCACCAGGTTCTCAAGGAGCAAGATGTCTCGAGCCTTCCGTGTAGGCTTTGTCTGGTTTAGCGACGACGTAGTAAGCCTCTCTGATGGCCCCCGCCACTACTTTGAGGTTGTGCCAGAGAATAAGGCGCTAGAAGTGTTTAGGCGTAGCCTCGAAGACAATAGGCCTCGCGGCATGACTGCTATGGCTGACGCCCTAGAGGAGGCTAGGAGGATTATTGAGGAGTACATGAGCGATACTAGGCTCCCCTCGGAGAAGTACGCGTCAGTTTTCCTATTCACAGACGGGAAAGAGACAAGGAGGAGTGTAGAGGATGTTGCCAGGACAGCACAACTCATATACAATGATACTGCGAAGAGGCTAGCAGAGTTGAACCCACGTAATAGAGTTAGTATTGCGACTATAGCTATGGGCCTTGATGCTGACCGTGAGACCTTGAGGGATATTGCTAGCTTCTTGCGTGAAAGCCAGAGGAAGGTGTTGGAGGAGCGTGGCCTAATAGAGTACGTAGACCCTCCGTATCATGAGAAAATGTTTATTGATTCTCCAAGAGATGATAGAATCACAAGGGAGTGGGAGGAGGCTGTGAGGAGGTTTGTTGAGAGGCTTAGTGAGACAGCAGCAGTCTAACATGCCCCGGGGGGAGGTGAGTGTTTTTGGCTCAAATATCCATAGTTATGAGGGATAACACTATTGTTACAAGTGATACTGGCAAATGGGAGTTACTTGATTCTGGTGGTGAAGCAGACATATACCGTGCAAGAATAGGGGAGGAGAACTACATAGTTAAAGTGTTTAGTGAGGAGTATACTAGGCTTGCAAAGCCCTTAGAGAGAGTTTCCGAGATAATGAGGCGCCTTATACGAGTTAGACACCGCTGTAAGAGTCCTCTCAGCCTCTTTGCTAGAGGTCTCCCCGTAGGCTTTGCCTCCCATGGCGGCCGCGCCGTTCTCGTCTTTAACGATATTGAGGGCTTTAAGACTATAGCAGAGATCCTATCCTCTATAGAGAGTGTAGTAGACTATCTAACCAGTATTATGCCAAGTGATCGTAGGCGCTTCGCCATAGACGTGGCCCAGGGGATAGCATGCCTAGAGTTCGTAGACGTTCTCCACGCAGATCTCACAACAATGAATGCAGCCTACGGGCTGTACAAAGACGTAAAGGGAGTTTATCTCTTTGATATTGAGGCTGCAGCTATTGTAGCACACCCCGACTACCCCCTCGTGGTTCTCCCGGCGAGAGACACAAACTATATGCCTATAGAGGTCTTGCCCGAGCTAGGCATACCTGCCAACCCTCCACCCTTAGACGATTTGCCCATCGTGCTTGACCCCGCTACCCTTGACTCTAATACTCTCTCGTGGATGTCGTGGGTTATGACGTGGTATGGGCTACAACTAGTGGGCTATGTTTATGCTGGAATGAGCCTATTCCAGGGACTTAAGAGGCTTGATGCGGGTGAGTGGAGAGAAATTGTTGAAGCAGAAAAGGAGTATGGGTACCCTGGTGGGTGGCCTCCACGCAGTATACTTGACTTAGGGTTACTCGACGCTGATGAGTACAAGGCGCTTAGGAGTACTTGGAGGGAGCTTGGAGAAGAGTTTGTTGCTCTAACATACCAGTTCTTTGTTGTGGATATTGCTGAGAAGAAGAGGGTGCCCACAGCAACTATGTCAGCTCTCCTCTAGGCCGCCTACGTGGATATGAACCATAACCTTTTTCACTAATAAAGAGAACGGATACTTCTACACCTGGGAAACTATTTCCACAGCCAGAACATTAGGATGAGGGATTAACCCGTGGCAGAAGAACAAAGAGTCAATACTTTTACTCCTGAAGAAGCCCTCACACAGGTAATAACACTTGCAAATGGTGTTGATGGCGTTGACGCGGTCATAGGCCTACACGAGGGCCTTGTATACACTGTTCAATCCTCACGCCCTGAGTTTGAGCAGAAAGTAGACGAGTATGTTGGCCATATAAATGAGATGCTGACACTAATGGAGAAACGCGTAGTTGATGGTGGTGGTAAGGCTGAGACACTAATTGTCTCGTCAAGGGAGCGTGGCTTACTAATTGCAGATCTAGGTGAGCGCTTTACAGCAGTTGTTGTGGGAGACAAGAATGTATTGAAGAGTATGAGTGATAGTGTTGAGAGGATTGTAGGCAGAAACTTGCTTAGATGCCCTGCGTGTAAGGGCATAATAGATGTGCACAACTACCGTTGCCCCGTATGTGGTAAGAGCATTCCCTTCACTTCAGCAGTCTGCCCACACTGTGGAGCCTACACACCTGTACGCGAGTGCCCAATATGTAAGACTCCTCTAAGACTCAAGCCAGGCTCTGTTGAGGCTGCAGAGAGGGAGGAGCTTGAGGCTATAGCGCCAAGGGCCAGGGCGCCTAGAGCCGTAGCTGTAGAGGCTGGAGGCAACACAGTACTAGACTTCATTGTGGGGAGTGCTGCTACACTATCATACTTCGTAGTCACTATAGGCACGGGAATAGATCCTTTAAGAGCTGTGCTAGCAGGCTTACCAGCCATACTCGGTATATGGCTCGTACTCTTCTGGGGTAAAAAGAGAGCATGAAGCGTAGACTAGAGGGAAAAATAGGGGCCCAGAGAACTAGTAGCCTAGATATCGGGGAGGACCAAAGGCCTTCCCCCTCTTACCCGATAACCGTAAGCATATAGGGCCAAGGAGGACCCCGTGGTGTTAACGGGTGTTCATCTCTAGGGGTAGGAGCCTAAAGATAAAGAGTACAAGTGACCTACCAGTAGCAGAAGCCCTAAGAGAAGCCCTGGACATTGGGGATGCTAGAGTCAGCCTATACGCTGCCGATGGCTCCCGTATACACGTAGAAGTCTCAAGTGAAGGCCGTGCTGGATGTGTTGCAGAAACCCCAAAAGGCGTAGTCGAAGGCCCCGAGTGCCTCCACTTATTCTGGAAAGCAGGCGAGAAAGGCGGCGTAGTAGAAGTCATACAGCTCACACCAGAACAGACAAGGCTAGACCTAGACTCAAGACCAGACTCACTCCTACCAAGAGGCGTAGAAGACCTTGCACCAACAAGGCCTAGACAACAACAAGAAGCAATGACAGCCACTATAGCAGCTACAGAGACCACCACCCCAAGCCCCACACAGCCCATACCGCTACCAGCTCCTACAGAGGCTACAGCCAGGCCCGGAGCCCCACAGCCCACCGCCATATCAGCCCCCTCTGAGCCACCAGCAAGACTTGCCTCAAAGTCTCTTAGAAAGATAATAGACCTAGTCTCACGTGAGGCCAGGGCTCTCCTCGGCGTTGTCCGAGGCCAGACAGATAAGCTTGACACACTCGAGGAGATCACAAGTGCTTTCAGGCCAATAATAGAGAGGACAGAGGAAGTCCTCAAGAAACTAGAGCGCGAGGCAAGAATACTAGGGGATAACATTGACGTTTTCGAAGAATACATGCAGCCCAAAGACTACACAACAGCCTACCGTGCAGTAAGATCCCTACTAGAACAAATTAGTGAGCTAAGAGAGGCAGTTGAGCTGGCAAAGAACATCATGGATGCACTAACAAAATACACTGACCTTGTCCCAGTAGACATGGACTCTCTAGGCGAGATAGAGAAAAGCCATGGGCCAGAAGTAGCAGAAATCTTTGCACGGTCAAGCACTACTAAGAAGCTCGTACAAAACTCCGCTAAAACAATCAAGAAGAGGATTGAGAAGCCACTAAAAACAATAACTGGCATGGAGAAACAGCTAGCCAAGACACAAAAACTCATAGAGCAAACAATAAGCCAGTACCGCGACGAACTACTCAAACCACCAGCACCACAGGAGCCAGAGAAACCCGCACAAACAATGCCAGTAACAGCACAGACAACACCAACAGCCCAAGCGGCAGCGCCGACAACCGCGATCACACAAGCAGCACCAACACCAGCGCCAAGGCGCGTAGAAGAAACTAGGCCCCAGGTACTAGAGCTACTAACAAAGCATGGGCTAAAGATAGGAGAAGTATTCGACTTTGCAACAGCATCAGTAACACTCATAGCAGGAAAAGAAGCAGAAACCAAGGCAGAGAAGAGCTGCGTAGAAGCCCTCCTAGACCTTGCATCCCTCAAGAAGACAATACTACTAGACTGCCACGCAGGAGAAAAGAGGCTACTAGCAAGAATAGACCCCGAAAAATCCATTGTAGAAGCAGTACTAGAAGACGACAACGGCAGAGTAGTCTTCGGCGAAGAAGCACTCAAACAAGCCGCCAAGCTCGAAGCAACAAAACTAAAAGTATACGTTCAATGAATAAACATCAAGAAGCCACAAAGAACACACACCCCTATAACTGGGCAAGCCGCCTTCTACAACAAGCTTTACAGCAAAGTATACAACCTAACAACATAAAAACAACCACGAAAATATGAATGACCTACAATTTCATCTCGAGTTTTGTCTAGACATAGTAAATCTAAACATCATACAACAGTGTCAAAAGCAGAGTACTATGATTCTCTCTAAGTTTTGTACTTCTCTTGAGAAGGCGATGCCGTGGTCAATGTGGACATACTTTGCAATTCTCTTTTGAGTTCTTCCATGTCGGTGAAACTGTTGATGGTGAGAGCCTCTACATAGTGAAGACTTGCAATTCTCTTTTGAG
>JALTZF010000079.1 GCA_027046265.1 Pyrodictiaceae archaeon | reverse complement strand
GTCTCGTGTGAAGTCTCCCGTCAAGTCGAGGTCTGGAGCCAAGTCAACCTTGTTTAGCACGGGGGCGGTCTCGACTCCTAAGCGTAGTTGGACAGCTGTAGCCATGACTAGGAGGAACCCATAATCAGCAGGGTCCCTCACTACTGAGGCGTCCAACACGAAGACCCCGTAAACCCTCGCTGCAGCCTCTTGCAGCGCCTGGCCAAGCTTCCAGGATATGTCACGGAAGAGGAAGACCTCCATCTGCCCAGGAGTATCCACCAACACGTAGTCAGCACCACTCCCAGCAACAGCCGCCGCTATCTCCTCCACACGGCCAGCAAGGAGCTCCATACTCTTAACAAGAGCCCCATTAGGCCCAAGACCATACTTGCGAGCAACATCACGCGCATCAACGAGGGCGCGGACATCAAAACTGGGCTCGTAGGGCAGAGCCTCAACAGCAGGATCCAAGTTCACAGTATAAACACTAGCACCACCCTCCAAAAGCCACTTAGAATATGCTGCCACAAGCGTACTCTTCCCACTACCAGCAGGCCCAACAAACACGGTAACAGTACCAGCAACCACTCCTATAACCACCCACAACTAACACTAGTACATAAGATGGCTAATTAGAATCACGATACCTTCTCCTAACACGCCTCTATAAGTATACACATTCCTAACCCGCAAAGAGCAACAACTGGCTCCTATCTAGTCTTCTTTCAAGTAGGGCTTCACTTCTACACCAAGCCTAGCTCCAGCCTCATAAGCCCTGCTAGTAACGTAGCCTCCTAGGATAACGGCTTTAGGCTTTACACCCTTCTTTTTCTCATAGAGAACAGCCTTACGAGCAAGTATGGCTACATCACCTACATCAACACGGGATTTCACCTCTATTATCACGTGCTCCTTATCTATAACCGCAATATCTATGTCAACTTCAGAGGGATAACCATAGACAATCCCTTCTTCATCCCTCATAATCAGCTTCTTAACCTCTGCAACACCTAGAACCTCGGTTAGAACATATCTCATCGCATCACGGAAACCAACCTCTGTAAGGATGCCAAACCTATGAGCAATAGTATTCAATACCCTTCTAGTCTCCCTCAACTCCTCTTCTACTTTGAGGAATCTCTCTTCAAGTCTTTGCTGTCTTTCCTCTAGCTTTGCAAACCTCTCTTCAAGTTTTTGTTGCCTCTCTTCAAGCTTCACAAATCTTTCCTCTAGTTTTTGCTGTCTTTCTTCTAGCCTTATCATCCTCTCTTCTAGCTCTGCAAACCTCTCTTCTAGTTTTGCAAAGCGCTCTTCTAGCATTTGTTGTCTTTCTTCAAGCTTTTGCTGTCTCTCCTCCAACTTAGCAAAACGCTCTTCAAGACGAACAATACGATCCAAAATATCCCTAAAACCCAACAAACCCATAACACTATAGCGAAACTCACGATCCTCCTCTAAGAGGCCTATAAGGATTTTCTTAAGCTTCTCCCGTTCACTAGCACTACTAGTCATAAAAACTAGACCACCATTAGTGGTAGGAACTAGAAGTTATTGACATATTAAGATTTCTAGTAACATCCACTAAGCATTTGCAACAACTTACTCCTTTAAAGTTCTAGAGTCTGCAGATCCTAAATGTGGGCTACTTAGTGGTTGCCCGCCTCTAGTTGTTTGAGGCTCTCTTTTGCGACTTCTATTGCTTCGCGTAGTAGTTGGAAAGCTTTTAGGGCGTCGTCGAGGCTTAGTACTAGTATGGTGTCGGTGTACACTGATTCTATCTGGTTTATGTTGATGCCGTTTCTTGCAAGTATACTTGTTATGTAGGCTGTGAAGCCTGGTGTGGTGACTACTGCTGGTGGGCTCACTATTGCTAGTACTGCTTGGTCAGGGTAGATCTCTATGAAGTTGTCCTCGCCAACCCTCTGCCTGATATAGTCGAAGTACTCGCTACTCACTATCATTGTTACACTCGTAATGCTCTGCATGAGGAATAGTAGCCGGGTACGCCCCACGAGCTCGGCAGCAGCCCTTGCAAGCTCTGGGAGTGCGTGGAGCTTCACTGTTGCAACTGTAACACCTGTACGTAGCTCAAGAGCACTCCCAGCCAAGACTTCTAGTAGCCTTCTCTGAGGAGTCTTAACATCTTGTTCTTGGAGTTTTGAGGCATACCTAACCAAGGCAGCCTTTATGGCTTCAAGGCTCACACTCCTACCAGACTCCTGTTCAACTATTGGCTTTATCCTGCGTGCGAGCTCAGAGTAGTTGAGAAGCCTCCTCGCCAGGCACTCCCTGACGCAGGGGTCTGCATCGACGAGTCTGCGTACAATCTGGGAGAAGCTCTGCTCCAACCTCCTTCAGGCCTCCTAGAAGCCTGCTTCTGTTGTTTCTCGGTGCAGTATGCACTGTTTTCTAGGCATATATTTCTTAATGCGCAATATCTGGTGCACATGATTTAACATCTGGTATCAGTGCACACCAAACGCTGCTGGGTGTAAGCCTGCTTTGAGGATTGTACTCGCATACTCTGGTGGCCTAGATACATCAGCTATACTCCTGCTCCTCAGAAATCAGGGCCACGAAGTAATCACTGTAACTGTTGCAGTTGGCCAGGAGGACGACTTGTTGGGTGTCGAGGAGAGAGCCTACAAGCTTGGGGCCTCGAAGCACTATACAATCGATGCTGTCGAGGAGTTCGCAGAGAAGTATGTATCCAAGGCAGTTAAGGCTAATGCTCTCTACGAGGACAAGTACCCCCTAGGCACAGCCCTAGCGCGGCCTCTTATAGCTGAGAAGGTCGCAGAAGTAGCTAGGAAGGAGGGTGCTGACGCTGTAGCTCATGGCTGCACGTCCAAGGGCAACGACCAGGTAAGATTCGACACGATGCTGAAATACTACCTAGGCGAGGACGTCAAGATAATTGCGCCAGTCAGAGAGCTAGGGCTTACACGGGCTAAGTCAATAGAGATACTTAGGAGTAATGGGTTCCAGCCGCCAGGAGCACATAAGACCTATAGTATAGACGAAAACCTTTGGAGCCGTAGCATTGAGGGAGGCCCACTCGACGACCCAGCAGCTGAGCCTCCCGAGGAAGTATTTGCGTGGACTACTGCCCCAGAGAAAGCACCCG
>JALTZF010000078.1 GCA_027046265.1 Pyrodictiaceae archaeon | reverse complement strand
GCTACCAGGAATAATGGCGCCTGGAGCAAATGGGTTGAATCTCCTCGCTGGCGGAGGTTGCCACCAGCCATGAGTATACAATACTACCTCCTTCTCCTCTTGCGCCATAGCTACTGGTGTAGATGCTAGGACAGAGGCCATAGATGCAAGGACTACCACTATTAGAGCATAGGATAGAAGACTCCTCTTCATAACCCCACCTTACACACTCTCAAAATAGGTTTTGGGTATTACGGAAATATTTTAGTCTTACTTACAACAGTAATTTACTGGACACATTAGACACTTATTGCGTGGTGGTCTATTGGGCCCAGAAAATGAGGTTATTTTGAGTATAAGAAACCTAACAGTGCACTACTATGGTCTTAGAGGAGCTGTTAAAGCAGTAGACAATGTTAGCTTCGACGTCATGAGAAACGAGGTCTTGGGCATAGTTGGTGAGAGCGGCTCGGGCAAATCAACACTAGCCCTAGCAATACTCCGCCTTCTACCCCCTAATTCCCGCATAGTATCTGGTAGCATATTATACAATGGGGTAGACCTTACACGCCTTAATGAGAAGGAAATGAGGGAAATAAGGTGGAGCAAGATATCACTAGTGCCCCAGGCAGCGTTAAACGCACTAAACCCAACTATGAGTATTAGAGAACACTTTATTGAGACTGCACGTGCTCACGGCATAAGAGATAAGAGTCTTGTAATTGAGAAATCTAAAGAACTGCTGGAACTCTTAAGGCTTGAGCCCCGAAGAGTACTAAGTAGCTACCCACACGAACTCAGTGGCGGTATGAAGCAACGTGTCCTCATAGCCCTATCACTCCTCCTAGACCCGGAGCTGTTAATACTTGATGAGCCAACTACCGCTCTCGACGTGTTAACGCAAAGAGCCATACTTGACTTGCTCAAGGACATCAAGAGCAAGCTAAATATAACAATGATATTTATAACGCACGACATTGCTGTCATAGCCGACCTTGCCGACCGCGTAGCCGTGATGTATGCTGGCAAAGTCTTTGAGGTAGGTGACGTATATACAATATTCAAGAGCCCATACAACCCCTATACTAAGGCCCTAATAAGGAGTATACCCAGCATAACTGGCAGAGTAGAAGAGATGAAGCCTATTCCTGGGTCACCACCAGACCTCGTCCGCCCACCCTCAGGCTGCAGGTTCCATCCACGATGCGAGGAGCGTGTGGAGATATGTTCTAAGAAGGAACCACCATACATTATGGTTCGTCCAGGACACTATGTTTTATGTTGGCTATACAAACTGGGAGGATAGAGGTGCTAGCACCTCATGAGTAAAAGTGGTACCCCCCTCATAGAAGTCCGTGGGTTAAAAGTCTACTTTCCAGTAAGAAAGGGGTTGTTCGGCAAGAAGGGCATAGTGAAGGCTGTCGACGGAGTTGACTTGAAGATATTTGAAGGAGACATTATTACTCTCGTAGGAGAGAGTGGCTGTGGCAAAACAACTCTCGGCAAGACTATAGCCGGACTATTAAAGCCGACAGAGGGGAGCATACTCTTTAAGGGCAAAGACGTCTCCAAACTTTCGAAGAAAGAGTATAGCGAGTATCGTAGAAGTATCCAGATAGTCCACCAAGACCCCTACGCTTCGCTGAACCCCACCAAGACAGTATTCCAGATCCTATCATACCCTCTCATCAAGTGGGGCCTAGCTAGGAGGGGGAGTGAGCTAGAGGAGAGAGTAAGAGAACTCCTCACCCTTGTGGGTCTCACGCCACCCGAAGAATTCATGAGGAAATACCCTCACCAACTTAGTGGCGGCCAACGCCAGAGAGTTGCAATTGCTCGTGCTATAAGCGTCCACCCACGCTTAATTGTAGCTGATGAACCTATAACAATGATAGATGTCTCACTGCGACTAGGAATACTCGACTTAATGCTTGACCTGCGTAAGAAGATAGGAACCTCCTACCTATTCATAACACACGACTTCGGGGCAGCCAGGTACTTCAGCGCCAAGGGCGGGGGACGCGTAGCAGTAATGTATCTCGGCAAAATAATTGAGATGGGGCCTGCAGAAGAGGTAATACAAAACCCCCTCCACCCCTACACAAAAGCACTCATAGAGGCTGTCCCCGTCCCAGACCCCACAATCTCCAAGAAGAAGAGAATGCCGAAACTCAGAAGCCTAGACATACCAAGCCCCCTTAACCCGCCGTCAGGATGCAAGTTCCACACAAGGTGCATACACTACATGGAAATCTGCTCAAAGAAAGAGCCCCCACTCATTGAGGCAAAACCAGGCCACTACGTTGCTTGCTGGCTGTACGAAGGGAGAGGCTGATACACTGCATGACCGTCCTGGCCTCAATGATTAGAGCATACCTAGTACTCGCCTCTACACTATTAATGCTAACAATAATTGTTATTCCCTTCCTAGAACCCGGCTCGCCAACGTATATTGTAGCCTTGTTCTCAATTTTCCTCCTAGTAATATTCATAATACTATTATTAATCTATGGCAAAAGAGTGTTAAGAAGCTTGGAGAGCTAGAGTTACGAAAAACCATAGGGGTCGGCACACTTGAATAAGTTAGAGCATTAAGACTCTATTTAGTACGCTGTGATGCTACATTGTATGACGGCTTCTCCTCACTTTCCAGCTATAGACAAGCGTCAATGTTACTACTGCTGCTATAGCGTTTATTGAGGCTATCTTGAGTATTTCGCCTTCGTTGCTTTCTTCACTATTCTTGGTTTGTAGTGTTTGGACTTGCTTCTGTGCCGTTTCGGGCTTTGAAGGTTTCTGCGGCGTTGTTAGTGTTTCTGCATATGCTGGGAAGGTTGTGTGCCAATAGTCTGTGCTTTGGTTTGTTGGTTTTGCTTCTTGTTCTCGGCTCGTATTGGCGGTATCCATGGCTGGTTTTTGATTGTTGTTTGTAGTGTTATTCCCTAGTATTCGCTCTATTATCGAAGTGTTAATGCCCTGTTGTACTGTGCTAGAGCTTTCAGCATGGCTGCTTGTACCTACACTTATCGACTTTGTAGTCTTTTCATCGATTACTGTGAGGTATTTTGGAGTGTTTGGGGGCTCTCCTTGTCCTTGTACTGGAGCGAATGTGTAGCCTGGGATTCCCCCTGGTTGTAGTGCTACTATTAGTC
>JALTZF010000077.1 GCA_027046265.1 Pyrodictiaceae archaeon | reverse complement strand
CCTTTACTTCCATGGAGGAGAGCACTCCTATGACCCTTCGCGCTACCCGTGGAGGAGTTGCTACTAGCACATAGTCGCTTAGAGAAACTAGCTCGCTTAGACTCTTAGCGGCATAGTAGCCTTTGGCTACCGCCCTCTCTAGTGCTCGACTGTTAACGTCGTGGACTACTATGCTGTAACCCTTCGCTGAGGCCAGTCCAGCAAAGAGCATGCCCATCTTACCAGCACCCACGACCCCCAGACACGGCATTGCAGGCCTCCTCCGCCAACACTCTAACCGCCTTGGCCAGCACGTGGACTGGGCTTGTGAGGGAGACCCTCACATAGTCCTTGTACTTCTCACCACCGAAGGCAACACCAGGAAATACCCCCACGCCGCGGCGCGCAGCACGCCAGGCAAGCTCTACCCCATCGGCTCCTGTCTCTATTCTTAGGAAGGCATAGAAGGCTCCTCTCGGCCTCACAAAACTGAATACTTCCCGGGGCACAAGCCCCTCCAGCGCCTTAACACGCTCACCATATACTCTCCTAGCTCTCTCAGTCGCCTCGTCGAGCAGTTCTAGCGCCTTCAACGCGGCAAGCTGTGCTGGTACTGGCACACATGTATAGGTCGCCTCTATGAACCTCCTTATCCTACCCAGTAGCCCTGGGTCCCCGACAGCGTAGCCCACGCGGAGTCCCGGCACTGAGAAGGTCTTAGAGAAGCTATACACAGAAACAACATTCTCTACTTGGACCTCCGCCGCTACAACCCTTGAGCCATCGAAGACAATGTCACGGTAAGCCTCGTCAGAGACTAGCACAGCACCAGCATCAACAGCCACTGCCTCGACTAGTTCCCGGAAGACACGGGGCTCCAGGATGGCCCCGGTAGGATTGTTCGGGTAATTCACAACAACCATACCAGCCATACGCGCCAGAGAGTAGACAGCTTCTAGGCTTGGCCTCCACTCTTCACGCATACTTGCATTTGTGACTACTACTCTCTTAGAGAAGAGCCTTGCTGCTACCTGGTAGCCAGGCCAATATGGCGCCACTAGGCCCAGTGTACTAGAGGAGTGTACTAGTGCTGCTATGGCAGCCTTTGCTCCAGGCACGACAATAACTTCTCTCGCATCAACACCGTGAAGCTCTGCTATCCTCTCCCGGAGCTCCGGAAGCCCGCTAGCCCCCGTATAGCCTAGCCTGCCAGCCTCACGGCGTAAGACTTCCAGTACTGGCTGCGGCGGAGGTATATCTGGGTCCCCAGCATCTAGCCTTGCCCAAGCACCACTCCTATTTAGGTACTCGTAGAACTCATACACGTTAAACCCGGCCATGAGGGCCTAGTCCTCCTGAACACTCTTACAAAGCTCAACAACAACACGGAAGACAGGCTGAAAGATACCTGCACGCCTCAGGACAGCCTCCTCCCTAGACTCACTAAACACCCCGACCCCCATAGCCTTCTTTACAGCACCTATCTCCCTACAAATCCTAATCCTCTCAGCCAACAACCTAATTATCTCAGAGTCCACATCATCAATCATTCTCCGAAGTCTCTCCAGCTCAGAAGCCAGCCTAACTCGATCCTCTCCTTGTACTCTAGACACACCTTAACGCCTCCATAATCCTTGATGCCACCTTATCTGGGGTTAACCCCATGTATTCAAGGAGTTCCACATAACTCCTTGAACTCGCCCCAAACCTGTCACGGACCCCTATCCTTACAAGCTTCCGAGGCGCATGCTCGGCCAGGGTTTCAGCGATAATAGAGCCTAAGCCTCCATGCACACTGTGGTCTTCAAGTGTTACTACAAGATTCGCTCTCCTCGCAAGCCTAATGACATTATCCACATCCAGTGGTTTTAGCGTGTAGACATCTACAACACCAATACTAACACCTTTCTCCTCAAGAACCCTAGCCGCTTCCAGGGCAACTCCAAGCATTGCACCATAAGAGAATACTACGACATCACTACCATCTCTCAGTGTCTTTGATCCACCGATGGGGAACTCCTCAGAACTATCATATATCTTAGGGGCATTATCTCTACCAAGCCTAACGTACACCGGGCCTTTATGTTCAAGAACAACCTCTAATACTATCTTCTTTGTCGCAACAGTGTCTGCTGGTGCTACCACAGTAAAACCTGGAAGTACACGGGTCAAAGCTATGTCTTCAAGGCACTGATGAGAACTACCATCCATGTAGTCTGATAGACCGGAATGAGTGCCTACAAGCTTCACATTCAACCCATCCCTGGCAACAGTGTTCCTTATCTGCTCCCAAGCCCTCATGAGGAAGACAGCGAAAGCCGCTGCTACAGGTATCTTACCTGCAACAGCAAGCCCTGCAGCAGTACCTACAAGGTCTTGCTCACTTATACCAACATTAAAGAACCTATCAGGAAAAGCTTCTGCGAATACGAGAGTACCCGTGGATCTTGGCGTATCAGCATCCAAGACTACAACACTACGATTAGCTTTACCAGCCTCTACAAGAGCCTCCCCTAAGGCCCTCCTATAACTCCCAAGGCCGCCCCATACAATAACCACTCACCTCACAGAACTCCTGACTATCAAGACTCTAGGCCTACCCCTCATCCTGGAGAGACGCTCTAAAGCATGGACAATAGAGAACACATCGCCTCGGGCTTCTTCTACTATCCAGCCAAAGGCCTCCCACTTCTCTCGTAGAGGCTCCTTAGGCTTCACCTTCTCTGTAGGACCCGTATGCTGAGCCATGTTCCTATCAACAACAGCCAATACATTGTCCAAGCCTAGCGCCGTAGCAGTAGAAGCAGCCTCCCAAACCTGGCCCTCATCAAGCTCCCCGTCTCCCAGGACTACTGCGACCTCCCTACGAACACCATCAAGCCGTGCCGCCAACGCCAAGCCATTAGCTATGGATAATCCCTGGCCTAGACTACCACTAGAAACCAAGACCACGCCCTCAAGCCTTGAAGCTTCGGGATGAGACTGCAGCCTAGACCAGGGCCTAGCAAAAGATTCTAACTCCTCTAGCCCCAGCCTCCCCACAGCAACAAGCCAAGCATAAAGCGCGGGAGCTGCATGGCCCTTACTCAGCACTACAAACCTCTCAACACCCTCACTAACACCTCGTGGCACCCAGTACCCGTAGAGCGAGGCTACT
>JALTZF010000076.1 GCA_027046265.1 Pyrodictiaceae archaeon | reverse complement strand
CCCACACCTCAAAGCATCCTCGCCTCCCGCAAGGAAGCAGCCCTCAATACAACTCCTCAAACCCTCCTCCAACACACTTGTAACCCTGCGGATCACCCTAGCCATGCCACCACCCTTACCACGACCCTTACCAAGAGCCTCGCGTAGCTCACTCAGCATCATAGATGCTTTCTCACATGAGCCCACCAGGCTAGATAGGCACCTTGCAGTCTTCTCTTCAGCCACCTCCCATGTCACCCCCAGTATTACTTGTATAGTATTGGCTTTAGTAATGTACTTCTAGCGTCCTATGCGTGTAACACATATATTACGGTCTCAGTAATACAGAGAGGTGGTGGCATAACTCCATGAGTGTTGTTGTCAGCTTTAGGATAGATAAGAAGTTGAAGGAGAAGATGGATAAGCTCAAACACATTAACTGGAGTGAAGTAGTGCGTCGAGCCATATACGAGACCATAGTACGCGAAGAAGCAAAAATGCGTAGCAAGGACTTTGAGAAGATTAAGCGGGCAGCCCTACGCGCTGAACTCTTGTCGAGGCGCGTAGAAGGCTGGAGTAGTGTTGAGGAGATTAGGCGATGGAGAGAAGCACAGTAGTTGTTGACGCGTCCGTAGTTGTTAAGTGGTTTGTAGAGGAAGAGTATAGTAAGGAGGCTAGACTACTCCGCAAAGCATACGAGGACGGTGTCATAGACATTGCTGCCCCCGACATTCTGCCCTACGAGGTTTTAAACGCATTAAAGTACTCTGGCGCCTTCGGCGAAGACGAGCTAAAAGAAGTTGCAGGTATACTCGACGATTTCCAGTTTACACTCTACAGACTTGAAGGAGAACATGCAGCTAAAACAGTAGAGATAGCAATGAGGAAAGGCGTAACTGTATACGATGCAGCATACATAGCACTAGCCATGCTCCTGGATTCCTCCCTCTTTACTGCTGATAAGAGGCTCTTAAGGAAGACCTCAGACTTGAATGTTGTTAAGCACATCAAGTTCTTCAAGATTTAAATCAATTAAACTGTTGCAAGAGATGATGAGAAAAAGCCTTAATATACTAGCAAAAGCCATGTTAAGTGTGAGAATCTTTTCCTTCAAGGGGCTGAGACTATTGGTTGTAGGGAATGGATAAGAGAGGCATTCATAGAGAAAGCTGGCTTGTTTCTTGCTGCTCTTGAGGCTCGCTGGGAGAGGGGTAGGAGGGAGGCTGAGGGGGTCTCTAGGCTACTGGAGCGGCATGGTGTTGAGAGGGGCTCGGTTCTAGTGGAGCTTGGCTGTGGTAATGGCCGTGTAGGGATACCATTAGCTCTCATGGGCTACTGGCTTGTCTGCCTAGACATCTCAAGACCACTACTCTCCAACGGTGTTGAGCGCGCAGGATTTGAGAGCGCCAGGCACCTACTCGAGTTTGTTGAAGCTGATGCTTCCCACCTACCACTCCGAGACTCTACTATTGATGTTGTGTACACTGTTTGGACTAGTGTGCTAGGCTACATAGGCGAAGACCACGACCTTGCTGTGCTACGTGAGGCCCGTAGAGTAGTCAAGCCCGGGGGTTTGCTCGCTATTGTGAATACTGCTAACTATGAGAGGCTCGTAAAGAGGCTCGCAGACTCTCATGGCCAGCTAGCCCCCACAGTTCTACGTGAAGGAGACTATGTAGTAGTTGAGGAGAGCGAAGCAGATCTTGCTAGGGGTGTTGTGAAGACTAAGTGGACTTACTACCTTGAAGAAGAAAGGAGCCTTGTCTACGTAGACAGCATTGAGGCTTGTCTGAGACTCTACACTCTCCACGAACTAGTAAAACTCGCCTCTAAGGCTGGCTGGGTTTTCGAGGCAGCATACCATGACTTAGAGGAGTTTAGAGGGTTCATACCGGGCCTTAGCGGATTCAATGTAGTGTTTAGGAGGAGTGGCTAACCGGAGAAGACTACAGTGTATGGATAAGGCTTTAATCTTGTTCAAGCCAAGAGATGTGCCTGGTGTGACTTGTTTGATTGGGCGTATCCTCCTCAAGCCCCGTATAAGGCTCATTTCTCTGCCAACACCTCTCGAGTACGCTAAGAATTTTAGTAATGACCTTGGCGTCGAACTCTTCATTAAGCGTGACGACGTTATGGAGCATGCTCTTGGAGGGAATAAGGTTAGGAAGCTAGAGTTCATACTTGGTGACGCGCTGGCAAAGGGGGCTAATGCTGTTATAACTCGGGGCGCCTACCATTCGAACCATGCTCGTCTAACTGCTGCTGCAGCCGCAAAGCTGGGGCTTGAAGCCTACCTTGTCCTCTATCCTCCGGGTGGCTCAGAGTTCCAGGGCAACTTCATGTTGGACGTACTGTTTGGAGCCAATATTGTCGAGGTCTCTTCCCCCGACGTGGCAGACGAGGTTATGGAGAGACTAGCCCAGGATCTCCGTGTACGGGGGAGGAGGCCCTACGTCATACCTGGCGGGGGAGCCTCGCCAATAGGCGTCTACGGCTATGCCCTGGCGTTCTGGGAGATAGCCACGCAACTCTACGAGAAGGGCAAGAAGCCAGACTACATAGTCCACGCTACAGGGACTGGCGCCACTCAGGCAGGGCTTGTACTTGGGAGAAAGCTACTTGGCCTTGAGGAGGTCAGGGTTATAGGGATAAGTGTTGGCAAGGGCTCGGCTCCGCTAAGAGAGCACATTGCTAGGCTTGCAACAGAGTCCGCAAAGACTCTTGGGCTAGATTTACAGGTTGATCCAGAGGAGGTTGTAGTCTACGATGACTACATCTTCGGCGCCTATGGCAATATAACTCGAGAAGTAGCAGAGACCATATCGTATGCCGCTCGTAGGGAGGGCCTTGTCTTAGACCCAGTGTATACGGCGAAGGCGTTCTATGGGCTCCGCGACCTAGTAGAGAGGGGAGTCATAGAGAAGGGAAGCACAGTAGTCTTCATACACACTGGAGGTACCCCAATAATATTCCAGTACAGCAACATAATCGAAGACCTGTTAGGAAAGAAGCAATAACGGTCCCGCATAACACTCTTCCCAATGCAGTAGTTTCCCGGATCCATGTCCTTTTAGTGGAAGCCCTCATTACACGCTAGGCATACGCGTTAATAATAGGAAGGTAGGAGGCTAGGCTTCTGACGCTACAAGATTGACACCTACTATAACT
>JALTZF010000075.1 GCA_027046265.1 Pyrodictiaceae archaeon | reverse complement strand
CCCACAACCTCGATAACCGCTATAGAGGCAAAGTAGTGCTGCACGTCAACCTCAGCCTTCCAGCATAACACAGAAGAGCCTTAGGCCATTTATCTCTTAGCCCAACACCATAGCTGGGACAGTTTAAAAACATTGCTCTCGCACTGTGAGTCTCCCCTATATAGACATGAAGAGCCTACTAGGAACACGAGAAATACGAGAGGTGTACGTGTATGAGAGGAGACCTACTCAAAACAATAGCTATAACCTCAATAATAGTAGGCATAGCACTAGTGGCAGTAGCACTAGCACATGGAGGCAGGTGGGCAGCCTGGAGTACAGAGCCAGCAGAAAGCTATAGTTATAATTCTACTGTACAGACATCATGGAGTACGCCTTATGCACCAATGAGACATATGGGCGGGCCATGGCACATGGACTATGACTACGACGACGCGCCAACAACAATGCCTTCAAGGCCTTGGGGTTGGGGTCCATGTATGATGTACAACAACATGCCAGCTATAGGGGCCCAGACGGATATTGAGCCGATAACTATTACTGGCAAGATAGTAGACGTAGAATTCAATACCGCAATAATAAATGATGGCGTAAACAACATACCTATAAGAATACCAAGAATGTATATTGACGTAAACAGTGGCAGCGTCTTCTATGCACCAATAGTAATGGAGAAGCTAGAAGGCAGAGATGTAGTAGTGACTGTTGTAGGGCCACTAGCAGTAGCAGTATCAGTTGACGGTACAGAGTACATGGTGCCTTGGTACTACTGGTACATGTTGACTGCCCAACAGTAAAATAACATAGAGAGCATTACGTGGCTAAGATACACACAATTTCTAGGTTAACGCATATAACCATCCTTTTTTCTCTTCTCCTAGCTTGGATGGAGGATAGACAATGCTTTCTCTACGACTCATAGCCATTATTGCTGCCGCCCTATTGCTAGCCATTTTGCCTCCAGCAATAGTGTACTCTACGTATCCCGAGACAGCAGACGTATACATTAAGACATACTATCCCGACTACATAGAAAAACCAGGATTCGTCGTGGGTGTCTGGGGGTGCAGGACACTAGAAGGAGAAAACTATAGAGTTATTGGGGTTCTCCGCATAACACATGGCTTCATGGGCTATATAGAGACGCCGAGAGGCAGGTCTATAGCTGTAATGCTTCATGGCTGCTGGTCTTCACAGTTTGGAGAAATAATGCCCGGTATGCAGTTAGCACGCATAGTTAATGGAAGGCAAGTAGTAGTAGTCGGCGAAGTGTACAGGACCCCGCACGGCCCTGTCCTTGTACCCACGAAGATAACCATAAAGGGAAAAACACTTTACCGTATAAGCTGGAATAAATGCGGCTTTGGTCATAGACCAATGGGGCCTATGCCCGGCCACATGGGCTGTTGTAGATAAATTCTTCCTTAGTATTAGTCTCATAGAATACAGATCTGCTCGCCAATGAGATACCTCTCTTCTAGATTTCAATAGTACTGGCTAAATCATTATGCACCATCCATGCCGAGAGTTAGGATAGTTAACCTAATCCCTTATCTTCTGCAGAAGACACCCTTCTCTACAAGCTCTTCGACAAACATCCTGTAGTCCTTTCTCCCAAGTATATCAGCCATAAGTCCAGCATACATCCACGATCTAACTCTCATTAATACACGATCCTGTATTTTCTCTACTTCAACACTGAAGAAGAAATCATACTTAGACTCTGGTGCTGGCTCAAGAAGAAACCCTACCCTATTAGGTCCAAGCTTAGGCTTAATTGTGAGCACTACCTCATAATACCTTGTTATACCTAGTTTTCTCCACTTAAACACAACTCTTAGCTTATTATCGCCGAGTCTTTCAACCAAGTAGACATAGCGGCTTCTCTCCATGAATTTAACTGGATCACTTAGACATTGTGTAAGAGAGTCAAAATCCTCTTTAGCTTCAATAACGTATTCATGGTGTAGCATAGCGCAACTCCGCGGTATACAAGTTATAGATGGAGATAGTTAATACATTCCTCACCACAGAATAGAGAGTTATGCCTAGTTTTTGATGGTGTCTATGTCCATCGTATAATAAACCTGAATACTATTCTCTATACCATTAATTTGTTAAAATATTGCCTAATGATCATAACATACACAACATATAATAATGGGTACCCTAGACACACTATTAAGCAGTTAGTGAGACCGAGGAGACAGCTCTCTTACACCTATCTGAAGAGAGTTGCTCTCCTGGTATCAGGGAGAAATGTGTGATACATTTGAATGGGGGAAAACACGTAGAAGAGAATAGCTTTATGCAGTCAAGCCAGGTACATGTCTTTAGCTTGAATGATGTCCCCATAGGCGTTAGACGTAAGAAGGAGGCTAAGTTTAAGATCGAAGTTCTTGGTGTGCGTAAAGAAAAAGGCGGACAGCTAGTATTCGATGATAATGTGAAGAAAAAGAAGAAAGTTAAGTTTGGCAAGCTTAAGCTTAATGATGCCTTAAAGGTTTTTGAATCTTTGCCCAAGAATTATCCGAGGAAACTCCATGATAAAGAAGAGTACATAACATTTATTGTTGATGGCAAGCTTCACATTGTCTTAACCGAGGAGGAAGCCTCTAAGAAGTATATGATAGCTGCACTAACATTCATAGGGTATCCCCTCATAAGGTTTGCTATCCTTGAAGAGGCTTCATATGAGGAGGCCTTGGAAGCTATAAAGAGGTTTTACAATGAGGAAGACTTCTTGTACAATACTTTCTATGCTAAGGAGAAGTACTTAGAGAAACTATGGGTCGAACGTGGGCTCTGTGTTGCTAGGATGCCTGGTGGGATTTCGTTTGAGGAAGAGGACTATGATAGGATTCATGGGCTAGAGTTGTTTGTTGATGATAATGATGGGCTCTATCTCTATATACATGGTGGTGACTATCTGCTTATGTATGTGCCGCCAGGCCCCTATGGGATCTTCTCGCTGCCCTGGAGTAGTATTGTTGAAGTTAAGTATGAGCCTAGGAGAGATGGTGTGGGTTTATTCGAGGTAAGATACCTAAACGAGAAGGGGAAGAAGCGCCGATTGAAACTCTATACATGGCTGGAAGGGGACGGTGATAGGCTTTATAGTATACTTCTCTCAAAAGTGCCAGGACGAGTTAAAAAGTAGCCAAAAGAGCAAACTGTTTTTTCTCTTCTCTTTGTTGAAGAATTCTCTGGGTACTTGGTTCTGTCCTATCACAAGATTGTTTGGCGTGCGATCTCTTTTCTCCTGCTTAAAATAGATAAGATGAGTTTGTACTGCTAGAGTTTTAGCTGGAACACTGGCATTCATATGGTTAAGGCCCGCACGGGTTTTGGATGGGTGTAGCAGGTGGAGTTAAGAGAGCATGGTGTGGTCATTAAACGGTGTCGTGACTGTCTCCGTGTGGCCCTCTTGTATCCTGCCGTGTACAGTGCTGCTGTTGCTAGTCTAGCTTACCAGAACATTTATTATATGCTTAATAGCCTTGGCTACGTGTATGCTGAACGGATAGTGGCCAAGAGCATGGCTGGCCGTGAGCCTCCTCCTAGGAGTATTGAGACTAACCGCCCACTCAAAGACTTTGACCTAGTCATAGTCCCGATAAGCTATGAGCTAGACTACGTCACTCTACTACGCTTATTGATATCTGCTGGGATAGATACTTCAAGTAGTGAGCGTAGAAGAAAGCATCAACCTCTCATAGTTATTGGAGGCCCGGTTCCAAGCAGTAATCCCGTGGTTGCAAGAGAGATTAGTGATCTTGTACTTATCGGTGAAGCCGAGCCTCTTATCCCACGCCTAGTAGAGGAGGCTTATACTAAGGGTGCCTGGAATGCTTTTGACGAGCTTGCTTGCCTGCCTGGCTTCTTGCCAGCAAGTAGCATGAGTTGTGGTAGGCGAGTAAAGCGTGTGTGGGTTAGAGACCTCGACAAAGCTTATCATACTACTATGCAGTTCCGTGTTCCTGGTGGTGGTGAGCCTTGGGGCGAAGCATACATGGTCGAGGTTTCTCGGGGCTGTTTACACATGTGCAGGTTCTGTATGGAAGCACACTTTCTCATGCCCTTAAGGCATAGAAGTAAAGAGAGAATTCTAGAGCTAGTAGAAGAAGGCTTGCGAGTCAACAAAGTTAGAAGGGTTGCATTCTATGCGCTAAGCTTCTTTGATCATCCCAATGCGGATGAGCTACTTGAAGAGGTGATAGAGTCTTTTAAGGCTGAAGCAACTATTGGTAGCCTTCGTGCAGACCAGCTAGATGAGGAAAGGCTTGAACTCGTGGCTCGTGCTGGGCAGAGGCATATAGCTGTAGCTCCAGAGACGTTCTCCCCGAGACTATGCAGAGTGCTTGGGAAATGCATAGCGTTAGAGAAAACAAAAAGTATCAGTGTGGAGGCTTGGAGGAGGGGTCTTAGAGTAAAACTCTACCTCATGATCGGCCTGCCGGGAGAGAGTGATGAGGACATTGAGATGTACGCAAGGATTCTGCGTAATCTCTCAAAACAAGCGCCACCCATTAGGGAGGCCTTGCGCGTATCTGTAAACCCTCTGATACCTAAGCCTTTCACACCCCTACAGTTCCATGGGCTGATAAGTGAGAGAGACTACATGAGGAGGATAAGAATACTGCGTGCAGCCTCAAGCAAGGTACTGAGCATAGATGCTCTAAGCTATAGGTACGCTTATGCACAAGCAATCATAGCTCGAGGCGACGAGAGGGTAGCGAGAATACTTGTAGAATGGGCTAAGCTTGGTGGGAGACTAGGACAGCTAAAGACTGCTGCGCGTATCAGTAACGTGGATATAGACAAATACGCTTATAGTCCATCAGTAGAACTAATATATAAGTGGCATAGCCTAATAGATAATGGAATCCCATTCAAAACTCTTTTATATTCATATGAGGTAGCCAAGGCTACAGGGCTAGGATAAGGATTAGTGCCTTGAGAACACAAAGTCAATACAAGCTTTCCAGGCCTATAGACTGGGTTTTTGTATTGTTACCACTAATATTCATGCTTATAGCTATCCACGGTAGAGCAGAGAGATGGTTGATAACCGTTTATAGTATTATATTTGTAGCCCTATACATTATTGCCTACAAGCACCTGCTCTCAATAGTATCCCACGGAAAGTATAGCAGAACACTCGGAAAGGACAATAGTTAATTGCCATCCCGTTAAGCCTAACATATCACGGTGGAAATTCTTGAGTAAAATCTTGCTGATAGCATACAGCATATTTGATCACTTCCAGTTAAACCCTGCCGAAGAAACAGCAAGAAGACTGGCTAGCGTCACTGTTAATGGGCTACAGGTAGTTTCAAGGATTATCCCAGTATCATACAATTATGTTAAGAATAATCTCCCCCGCATACTTGAAAAAGAAGAACCTGACATAGTTATAGGCTTGGGTCTTGCCCCCCGTGCACGTAGTGTAATCATTGAGCTTGCGTCATCGAATGTTGCTAGCTTCACAAGCAGAGATATTGATGGTGTGCGTGTAGATTATGAGTACATTAATGGTGTTAATGAGCTCCACGTTCTCCCTACACGCCTCCCTGTAGACGATATTATTAAGGAATGTCACGGTAAACGAGGACTGAATGTGAGGCCTGGAGTTAGTATAGGCACATACCTCTGTGGAGTAGCAGGATACATAATACTAGAGTATGCTCATAGACGAGGAATCCCTGGGGGATTCGTACACATACCACCTAGTACAGAACTAGCACTACGACACAAACTAGGCTACTCTATGCCTCTACGCGAAATTGTCGAGTCTATTCGCTGCATTATTGAGGCCACAACAAAGCATTACTCTAGCAACACTAGCTCACGGCTACAATAGAGTCGTGGAGGTGTCTTCTCGCCGAGCCCTCTCGAGACATACATCTCTCTGCTCTTCTCACGGTAAAAACCCCACTTATAGCCATAAACACTATTAGTTATAATACTATAGTCACCGGGGAGACATACCTGGCCACCATGAGTATGCCCTGCAACAAGAAAATACTGGCCACTTATAAGATGCGGGAAAACATCAGGAGAATGTGACACAGCAAGATCCACAGCTCCAACACGTTTAGCAGAAACACTATACCTACGTGGATTGTCGCGCCAGTCAAACCCACCAACAGCTAGCCCTTTAACCTCTACCGCCTCATCTCTCAGCACTATGACTCCACGCTGCTCAAGCTCCCTAATAGCACTATCCAATGAGATAACACCATCTCTATCAGCCCAATGCTCATGGTTACCAGCCACAAAAATTACAGATCCAATAAGCCTCTTTAGAGACTCAACAAACTCGCCTATAACGCTGAAATTCTTAGTCCGCGAATCCCACAAATCACCACCGAGAACAACTATGTCACCTCCAACTTCTCCAACAGCTTTAAGCACATAATCTCTTTCACCCCTACGATGCAAGTGTACATCAGCTAGGAAAAGGACACGGCGCCTAAGCCCAATAGGGACTCTTGTAACTACAATCCCCCGACTAGCATATAGACCGGGAAGAGCATAGGATAATAGTGCTACACCAGCCAGCATGACAAGTCTACGCCTACTAATCTTCACGACAATAAGCCCTCCTTGTAACCCCCTAGAAAACACTAGGCTACACTGTTTTTCGGCCCATATGGCCCATATGAGGTTCACCCTGTATTGAAATATGCCACTGAGACATAGTCACCATTTATGTTTGCTAAGACTACCCCAAGGTAAGTTGTATTAGATGACTGGCTAGCTATCTCTATACGGTAAAAGCTCTCATTGCCAGGCTTTATTATGCCTAGAGGACAGACCTTGACTGACCCAATTCTAAATAGTGAAAGTTCATAGAATTCTCCCTGGACATAAACCCTTACATCTTCTCCTGGCACAACAGTGCATGAGACCGGGCTCCAGCCATCTGTAGTATTGGCCGCCGCGACACTTTGAGCCATAGTATACAAGGCTATGTCAGCAGCCTCTACTGGGTAGTTGTCATTAAATCCTAATACCGCAATGTAAAGGCCAACATCGCTAGTCCTGCTACTAACACCGAAAACAACTACGCGGCCAACAGAATTGTTAAAACTTGATGTAACACCAACGCTAATGTCGCTACCAATCCTGGAAGCCTGCACAGATACACCCTGCTCAAGACGTGCACTAACAACTAACGGCACGACATAGCTTATGAAGCCTAATGCCACGGTTACAGCTATACCAACCATGATCACTGTCGCTATAACATTAGACTGACCCCTCATAATGTCTCACCTTCGTAGCCTCCAGAGCCCTATCCACTCTATTGCAACAGTAAAGTCAACATCATCCATTCCGCTTATGCCTAGCCATGATGTTTTGTAGCTGTAAGGGTCTAAGAAGCTAAACATTATAGTGTACTCCTCGTCTTTATTGGGCACGAGCAAGAACACACTCTCTGAAACCCAGTTCTGGTTTGGTGGCCAAGTGTCCTCAAGGTCATCAAGCAATTGGTATATGTAGTCAGCAGTCATGAATATCGTACCATTAAGACTTACTACTTGGAAGCTAAAAATATACTCCTTAGGATCATCAACTTCATTAGTATCACTACCCGCATTGTCATGAAAAGTATAACGCACTTGTATCGAGACTTGAGCATATTCTTTGCCATTAACAAAGTACTCTTCATCGATAAACTTCAAGTATAGAGGTTGTACACTCCAATCAAGACAGCCATAATATCCTCCAGAAGTTATATCGTTAACGCTGCTCGAGTCTCCGTACTCAGCATCTTCAGTCATGAATATCATCTCTTGGAGCCCATTGCCATCAGTATCAGCGAACAAGAAGTATGGATCAATTCCTCCAGGGCCTGCGCCATCACTAAAGTAGAACATCTTAGCCATAGCCCATCTAAACCCGTAAACCAGTATGCCATGGTAGGCTACTGTCCCTGAATAATAATAGAACCCAAACGCGTCAACGCCATTATATGTTCTCTCTGTCACGTCATCATATGTAGTTAGCGTGGAAGTCTCACCTACAAGTTTGAACCTAGCCATTGTATATGATTTTGATAGTGTGGAAGACCGTAATGTATATTCCTCAAGGTATACACCATCACTTATTGAGGCTGATTCATCGTATCCATAGTATCCTTTCCCTCCTTTAGATACTGCATAACCATAAGAGTCTACTACTACAGTTGCATTAACAACACCCATAGTGAACTGGCTAGTGTCTACTGCAGGGCATTCTGTTAATCTTAACACTATGTAGTCTGGGGCTTCTGAAGCAACAACAAACATATCTGGAGTACAGTAGGCAACGTATTCACCTGCTATCATTACAAGCCCGTAGCCTGCCTCGTCAAATACCACTATGCTGGTACCCGGCAAGCCGTCTGTATCACTAGATATCTTGTCTTTAGTGTAAACAGTGCTCGTATCAACCCTGCTCTCTAGGAACTGCATCAGGTTACTTAGGCTTGAAGGAAGTGTACTACTCTTCAACTCTACTACTCCTGTCCGAGTTATTATTAATGCAAACCAGTAACCATTATAGAAAGCAGCAATTATGCCAGGCTTACTGTTGTCATACAAATCTATTCTGCCAAAAGTTGCGAGGAAACTAGTATTATACACACTACCATATGTCCCGCCTAGACCACCTATAACAAAGCTACCATATAGAGGATGGAGATTATAGAGAAGCAAGCCATCATAAGTCAGCCAACCAGAGCTATAAGGTTGAAAGGAGCCTTCTTCGATGACCCCCTGTACCCCACAGAGTGCTTTCATAACTCCCGTATAGAGTATTGAGGTATCACTATTATTGCTTGAAGGATCTGTTGTCAATATTACGCCTGAGTCCTTGTTTACTAAGTCTTCAAGACTACTAAACAGTGTCATGTTCAAGAAGTTTGTCTGGACCGAGCCAGCGACTTCAGCGTATAATGCCTTCTCAACAATTTTTGTTGGAGAAGAATGTGTTGGAGAGTACCCTGACACGCCTGTGTAGGCGCCTAAGAGCTTGCCAGAAGTTATAGCTACCATGTAGGAGCCTCCAGGATCTAACACTATGCTCTCATTTACTCCTCGTGCACCACGTATCAAACTCACTTTAACGAGAGCGAGGCCTGCACTGCATGAGGTTTGTATGCATGCTCCAGGCCGGACAAAGTATATAGCATTGTTGTCGTCTTGGACTACGAGAAGTGTAGCCTTCCTCTCTTCTGCGGCAATATTCTCGACAATATACACTCTAGTAGCGTCATTACTGTTATTATAGTCTAAAGTTATGTTAAGTGATGGAGTTGACTCTCTAACCTTTGATGATGCAAGAACACTTATAGCTATGGGCTCTTGTGTTCCACTCTTTAGAAGACTAAGCATAAGCGGTATTATTGCAAGCATAAGGAATGTAAACATTATTATAGCAGCTATAACTACTGATACGCCTTTAATGCCCACAGCTAAGACACCTGATACGACGCCATTATTATTTATTGCTGTAGATGTATTTTAAGCCTACTTAAATATACGTATCCCCAAATAATTATGGCTGTAATACCACTCCTAGCTCTCATATTGAAGTCTCCAACTCTTTGCGAGCTATTAGAGTGTGATGCTAGAAAGTAATCTAAAGCTAGCGATATAATACTCCAGTATAACTCCAGTATACTTATGTCCATACTTTTAGACTGGTATAGAGCAAACATAGAGAAAGCACGTTGATACTTGGCACTGTCAAGTTTGCATCTATGCGTGTGCCTAGCTAGAGATGAAGATATTTTGTGAGTAAAACACCTACTTCGAGTCCTGCTTCCTGTATACTAAGCTTTCTCAAAGTTAGCCAGGCTGTAGCTGTATTACTTGATACAACTGGTATGCCTAGATCCTTCTCTAGTGCATCTATGACCTCTATTGTGCGCAGGTTAGTACAACTAATAAAGACAGCGTCTGCACCATTGATATCAAGGCTTTTAACAAGCCTATACACTTTCTCAGGTGGTACTCTTCCTATCTCTGTATTCTTTTCTATCTTAAGTGCCTTTAGGTCTACAATGTTAAAGCTGTGCTTCTCAAGGAACTCTACTTCCTTCTCATTTACTTCATCAATGTATGGTGTCGCTAGAGCAACATTCTTCGCCTTAAGCTTCTTGAGGGCTTCCACAACGGCAGTTGCAGTTGTTACTGCTGGTCTTCCAGCAGCTGTCTCTATGATTCTTGCTATCTTCTGGTCATAGCCTAGCCCGCCTACAAGGCTACCTGTTGTACAGCCATACACTATTACGTCAACATCTGCTGTTGCGAGAAGCTTAGATGCTTCTTCTGTGTTCTTCTCCATAGATAGTAGCTCTTCTACATTGACTCTTTCAAGTCTGATTCGTGTAGTATGGATACTCACTCCTCGCGGCATTAGCCTCCAAAATTCAGGCTCCATTGTTGTGTTTGAAGACGGTATTATTAAACCTATACGTGCACGCCAACCATACACAGAGTTTCACCATAGTAGGTTGAATCTCAACTCTTACCATTTATTATACCATGCAAAAATAAAAAGCCTGGAGAAAGATAGGCTCCATCTAAGACTTCATACAGCGATGCTGTAGCTTAAGGTATGCCAGCTAAAGGTGGGGGATGTCTTAAGATTAGGGAGACTTATCTAGGATTGTAACTGTTGTTTTGTACTCCCGGACTTTACGCTGATAAAAGGTCTTATCCTGGCGGTGTGGATCATGGCTAGGAGGATAGGTGTCGATATTGGTGGCACCTTTACTGATGTAGTGGGATTTGATGATGAGTCTGGCGAGCTTCATCATTTGAAGGTGCTGACTACCCCCCGCGAGCCCTGGCGGGGCCTCCTTGAAGGGGTTAAGCGGCTTGGCTGGAGCCTTGATAGTGTGGAAATAGTTGTTCACGCTTCAACTCTTGGCACAAATACTTTCCTCGGCCAGGTAGGCCTAGAACTCCCTACAGCGGTCTTGTTGACTAATAGTGGCTTCCGTGATGTCTTGGAGATTGGCAGGCAGAATAGGCCAGAACTATACAATCTATTCTTTGAGCGTCCAAGACCCCTAATACCACGCTCTAGAAGGTTTGGTGTCAGGGGCCGCATAGGTTCTGATGGCAGAGAGTTGGAGCCTCTTGACGAGGATGCTGTTAGGCGCATAGCTCGTGAATGGTGTGGCCGTGCCGAGGTATTTGTAGTCTCTTTCCTTCATAGTTACCGTAACCCGCTTCACGAGCTAAAGGCTAAAGAGATTATACTAAAAGAATGCCCTAAGGCTATTGTTGTTACTAGTTCTGAAGTTGACCCTCAGCCTAAAGAGTATGAGCGTACTAGTACAACAGTAGTAAACGGGTTACTCAAACCCCTTCTTTCAAGGTATATAGAGGTCGTTTTAAAGGAATTAAGAGCGAATGGTTTTCGTGGAAAACTGCTTGTTATGCAGAGTAGTGGTGGTGTAGCTGATAGTAGTGAGGCTACACGCTATCCTGCAGCATTTATTGAGAGTGGGCCTGCTGCTGGTGCTGTCGCGGTAGCCTACTTTTCTAGGCTTATGGGCGTAGACAAGGCCTTAGGCTTCGACATGGGCGGAACCACGGCCAAGGCCTCCACAGTAGTCAGCGGGGAGCCACTAATAGTGCATGAATACGAGGTTGGCGGAAAAGTCCACATGGGCAGGCTTCTAAGGGGCTCCGGATACCCTGTCCGGTACCCCTACATAGACCTTGCAGAGGTCAGCGCTGGCGGAGGCACAATAGCATGGGTAGACCCTGGAGGAGCACTACGCGTAGGCCCTGTTAGCGCCGGAGCCGACCCAGGCCCAGCGTGCTATGGTAGGGGCGGCACTGAGCCAACAATAACAGACGCGAACTACGTGCTTGGCCGCCTCCCCGACAAGCTTGCGGGCGGCAGGCTGCAACTCGACAAGAGCCTTGCAGAAAAAGCGTTATCAAAGATAGCCGACAAGCTTGGGCTAAGCATAGTTGAGGTGGCAGCATCAATAATCAAAATAGCTAACACTATTATGGCTCGTGCACTAAGGCTTGTAAGTATTGAGAGAGGGTTTGACCCAAGAGAATTCTCCATGTACGCCTTTGGCGGCGCAGGACCACTTCACGCTGCCCTCCTCGCCTCAGAGATAGGTGTAAAGGAGGTGATTGTCCCCCCGCTACCCGGAGTATTTTCTGCGCTTGGACTACTAGTCACAGACTATAGACACGACCTCTACACAGCCATTGTTAAGAGAGCTGACGAGCTCAGCAGCCACGATCTCGAGGAGGCCTTCTCAAAGCTCGAAGATGAGGCTACTAAGATGCTTCTGTCGGAGGGTGTTAAAGAGGAAAACATCCATGTAACTAGGCTGCTTGACATGAGGTATCTCGGCCAAGCATACGAGCTAACTGTACCATACCACGGCAGTATAGAAGAGGCTGTAGAATCCTTCCACGAGAAGCACAAGGCCAGGTACGGCTATGACTTGAGAGGCGAGCCAGTAGTCGTTGTCAATGCTAGGATTGTTGCCGTAGGATTTATTCCAAAGCCACAGCTTCCAAGAAGCAAACCATCCCCCTATAAGCCCGAACCAGAGAAGAAGAGACCAGTATTCTTTGAGGAAACAGAGTGGGTTACAACACCAGTATATTGGAGGCCAAAGCTCAAGCCAGGCGCCAGGATACAGGGGCCAGCAATCGTGGAGAGTGATGACAGCACAATACTCATACCACCAAGTTTTGAAGCCTACGTCGATGAGTTCCATTCACTAAGAATAACAAGGCTATAAGAGTGGTGGTAGTGCATGAGCAGGGTTGACCTTGTAACTGTTGAGGTTATCAGGCACGCGCTCATATACGCTTCAGAAGAGATGGGTGTCGCACTACGCAACACGGCTTTTAGCCCCAACATAAGGGATAGGCTAGACCATAGCTGCGCGATACTAACACCTAATGGCGACCTACTAGCACAGGCAGAGCATATCCCAGTACATCTTGGAAGCATGCCTGTAGGCGCCAAGAACCTCGTATCAAAGCTTGAGGAGTATGGAGAGGAGCTAAGGCCTGGCGACGTGGTTTTAACAAATGACCCCTACATATCTGGCACACACCTAAACGACTTGATGGTACTCAAACCAGTATATGTTGATGGGAGGCTTGTAGCACTAGTAGCAAACAAGGCACACCATGTCGATGTTGGTGGAAGTGTTCCTGGAAGCATCGGCGGCAGTGCTCGCTCCCTCTTAGAGGAAGGCACAGTAATACCGCCCGTTAAGATTGTCGAAGCTGGAAAGCTTAGAGAAGACGTTATAAGGCTGATAAAAGCCAATGTGCGCACGCCAAGATACTTTGTGGGCGACCTCATGGCGCAGCTTGCAGCACTAAACCTTGGAGAGCAACGTGTACGTGAGCTAGCCGAGAAGTATGGTGTCGAGACACTGCTAAGTGCATGGGAGGAAATACTGCATTATACCGAGAGGTATACCAGGACTAGGCTCCAGAGACTAGTCGAGGAGTATAACAGTGCTGGTGTTTACAGTGCAGAAGACTACTTAGAGCTTAGCAACGGTGACTTGGCGCCAATACGTGTCAGAATAGAAATTAGGAGTGACAGCATCCACGTAGACTTCACGGGCTCACACAAGCAGGTCGGCGAACCCCTAAACGCTGTCTACGGTGTAACGGTCGCGGCTACAACTTTTGCGCTCAAAGCAGTCATAGACCCCGAGATGCCCATGAACCATGGATTCTACAGAGTAGTGAGCATACACGCGCCCGAAGGCAGCATCGTGAACCCGGTACCACCAGCCCCTGTCGGCGGAGGCAACGTTGAGACCTCTCAGAGAATAGCAGATGTTGTCCTGCGCGCCCTCGCAGAAGCCTTCCCCGAACGCGTACCAGCCGCAAGCTGTGGAACCATGACGAATATAACTCTCGGCGGGAGCGGGTGGGCTTTCTACGAGACAATAGGCTGTGGCACAGGAGGCAGACCATGCTGCGACGGTGTCGACGGTGTCCACACAAACATGACTAACACACTTAACACACCAATAGAAGTCATAGAGTCCGAGTACCCAGTACTCTTCAAAGCCTACGAGCTACGCCCAGACAGCGGAGGCCCCGGCACGTACCGTGGCGGGCTAGGAATAACACGAGCCTTCCAAGTACTAGAAGAAGCCATACTCACAGTCTTCTCAGAACGCTACAAACTACGCCCATGGGGGCTCAAAGGAGGAAAACCAGGCGCACCAAGCCACCACTACATAGTAAAACACAATGGAGAAATCATAGAACTCGGAGCAAAGGCAACAGTCAAGCTCGAACCCGGAGACACAGTATACATTAACACC
>JALTZF010000074.1 GCA_027046265.1 Pyrodictiaceae archaeon | reverse complement strand
CCCTTGTGTTTTGTGTATGTGTGGTAGCATTCGTTGTGTCATGGGTTGTTTACGTGGTTTCTCGCCTATGAGGGGGGTCTGTTCTGTTAGTTCTGCTTCTGGCCTTGTTTCTATGAGGCGTCTTGTTACCCATATGGTCTCACTGTATGTGAGTGTACAGACACTATAGACTATTCGTGCTCCTGGCGGGGCTGTATCTATGGCTTCTTGGAGCATGCGAAGTTGTAGTCTGCGGAAGTATTTTGCGTCGCCTCGTGTCAGCCACATCTTGACTTCTGGCTCGTACTGTAGCCGGCCTATGTCCGTGCATGGCGGGTCTACTATTAGGCCATTAAACTTTCTAAGGTATAGGCGTCGTACATCACCCACAACAATATCGACTTGGTGTCTTAGCTTAAGCCTGTTTAGTAGCCTGAAAGCTTCGCCTAGCCTTGCTGGCTTAAGGTCGCCTGCCACTGCGTAGCGGGCACCAAGCCATATTGAGTGGCTTGTCTTTACCGCAGCACCAGCGGTAGGATCAACTACTATACCCATATTCCCTGGCGAGAGGACCCATGATACTAGTGCTGAGGCCTTATCCTGGAGAACGTACAAGCCCTCCTGGTACTCGGGTGTTCTAGTAGCCTTTGAGGCACCCTCAACAATCATGGCCATGTCTGGAAGGTCTTTATCGGGCTCTATGACTACGCCGTGCTCTCTAAGCTTTTCGGCGAGCTTTTCAACGTCAATACCAGGTTTTACTCTTATCCAGCGCACTGGATCCCCGTTGAGTGTTTCTAGGAGTTTGCTTAGGCCGGGTATGCTAGCCTCCATGAGTTCTTCTATTATCCATCTTGGGAAACTGTAGAGTACTGATAGACGCTCAATACTGGATAGTCCTTTTACGAACTCTCCAGGCTTGGCGCCACGTAGCTCTAGTATTTTGTCAGCGTCAAGTCCTGCCTTGGGTGCTGCTAGCCTTGCCCGGCTAGGCTTGAGTTTACCCCTGATAGCCTCGAATACTAGTACGCGAGCAAGCATCCATTTTGTTGCATGGCTAGGCGGGCCGTAGCCTAAGCTTTGGAGTATATGGTCTAGCAGCATGTAGTTTCTTGCAACCCCTAGTGTTAGTACTCTAACAATAGGCTTCATGTAGTCGAGGCCTGGCCTTGTTGAGAAGAACTCTACCGCAACATCGCGTAGCGACGATCTCCTCCTGGCGCTCTCAGCTAGTATCCGTGCTGCAACCTCTTCTGGGAGCACCATGAGTACCAGCCCTTGCCAACGTAGTCCCTGCTAGGTGTTCGGGAAGACTGCTAGTGTGCACGTACTTTATACGTGTAGGGTATACAGTAATGCTGGTACATGTTAGGGGTACTCGACGTAGGCTTCAAGCATGACTCGGGGTGATAGCTCAGCTATAATCCAGTCTTTCTCCTTGGACACACGTAGCTTCCTAGTCTTTGTCATAGCGTGCATTGTGCGTAGCTTGTATAACGGTATTTTTATGGCTTTAACCGAGACCAGGTCCGCTATTTCGCCACGCTTGATGGTGTAGACGGCTTCTGGGACAATTCTTATGTATCCTTTCTCTGTCAGAGCCATAGCTATACCCTGCACGTACAAGCCGTGGCGTGTCTCTTCAACTATCTCATTTTCACCCCAGTCGCCGGGTTCGACAATAAGTGTTGTATGGAATCCTATTGGCTTGTGGAAGAGACCATATGCTGAGCCTGGCCTTGAACCGTATTTATCTGCTGTACTTCTCGTATGGTGCATATCAACGAGCCTACCTTCATCGATTAGCACTCGTTTTTGCGTTGTAACACCTTCGTCGTCAAAGAATCTGAGTGCAGGGCTCAGATTGTAGCGAGGGTTATCGTACACGGTAAGCTCGTTTGATGCAATCCGTGAACCAAGAAGTTTTCCTTGTGACAGAAATGGGTCTGCAAGATGAGAGATCTCATGCATAAGAGCCCCGGCAACATCATAGTCAAGCACAACGTGTATGGGCCCTGAAGGTATTAGCGGCTTTCTAGTCTTCTTGGCAAGCGAGAGCCTCTGCAGCAGCTTCTCATAGATTCTCTCTAGCTGGTCTACAACCTCGCTTTTGCCCCATAGGATTGAGACAGTGTTCTCGGCTACTAGCCTGTCATTAGCAACTGCAGCAACATCGATTTCAACAAAATGCTTGACTTCCTCAGCTGTACTCCCGTCATCCCTCTCAATTACCTTCCTTGACTTCTTATACAATACGATAGTCTCACAGACACTGGCACCAAGACTTCTAGCTTCCCGACAAAAAGAAGGGAGTTCCCCCACAATAGTATCGACATCGAACTTGTCTGCACCCACTACGACACTGCCCGAAAACAATGGTGCTTCACTAAGCCCTCCACATTTCTCTCCTGAAATTGTCTTCTTGGCCATCTGCAATACTTTTTCAGCACGTAAACCCGTTGAGCCTTGGCTTGAGACTATTATCCAGCACCCATCAATGTTAACGCGTAAGCCCTCAACACGTGCATTGTACTCGTTTACCTCAAGGGAGCTATTACGGTAGGCTACTTCAATGATAGACTCATCTAATATGACTCTATCACTATAGTAGCTTACTGTAGGCATTAGGGTGCCCCGATTATCATTAGAGTAGAAGTGTCTGCAGCTTCGGATTAGTCTATCGTCTACTGGCTAGTTTAATGTATGTTGAGACTACCGGAGGCACTATGGCTAGGAGCGGTTAAGCAGTAGCTCTATGTGCTCCTAACACTATAATAGATCTCTACTAGGGGTGCCCTCTCGTGAGAAGACGGGAACTAGTCTTAGCAGTATTTGAAGGCTTAGAGCCGCTGAGGCCCCCTCTTCATTTCGAGTCAACAGACAAGGATGCAGAGGCACGCCTAAGTGATGTATTGCTGGGTCATGGCTGGGTCCCGCAGTGGTCTAGCTTCTTCGAGGAAGGAGGCCCCTTTAGGCGAGGAGACGTTTCTGCTTTTGAGTGGGCTGAAAGCCTTGATCTCGACTCTGGGTACGAGTGGCCCGACATCAGTGAGGTTGTTGAAGCAGCCATAGCGAGGTTTAGGGGGGATGTTGAGGGTAGGATCCGTGGCCACTACGTTGTATTCGAGGTTATTGGCCCAACTGAGCAGTCTGAGTATTTCCTCATGCCACAACAGCCAGAGTCAGGGAAGAGGCTAGGGCTAGCGTGGCACCGTTTTGACTTTGCCTTACTCTACCGTGTAAAGCCTTCCAAGGCTAGAGAACTCTATTCAAGAATCTCAGAGTACATCCTTGAACTCGTTAAG
>JALTZF010000073.1 GCA_027046265.1 Pyrodictiaceae archaeon | reverse complement strand
TATAGGGCTATGAGTTCTAGGTCGTTATCGTCTATCCCGGCTAGGTCCTTGCAGACTACCACGAGGAGGGCTTGTAGCCCGTTTCTTGGCGCGGCGAACTTCAGGTTTAAGTACTCGCATGGCATGTATACTTGCTCTTCTGCGAGTAGCGCCTCTAGCCTTGATATGGGCTGGGATAGGGGCCTCATTATTGTGGCTAGTGCGTAGGTTGACATTATGAATACGCCTAGTGCTGAAGAAGCCCATTCTAGTACTATGGCCTCTCTAGGGACTTCTATTTGGGAGGCGGCGAGGTGTATGGGTAGGCTCATGGAGAGGGTTAGCAATACTAGTGTTATCCATGCGCCTGACGTGAGGAGCCTCTTGTACCTCGCATAATCTACCCCGATCTTGGCTACTCCCACTGCCATTATTGCTGTTGCAAGCATAGTTGCAGCTCTTGGAGAAGCATTGTATGTTGCTGCGAGGAGTACTGCTAGTATGAGTGAGAGAGCAATTATTGACGAGGCCACTAAGTGCAGTGACTCTGTTAGGGATCGAGCACTCCTGTCTAGTATGAAGAAATCCTTCTTCACTAGCTTAGACGCGTTAATCCCAGAAGCCCGTGAAGCAGCTACTAGCATTCTTATCTTTGGCTGCGCCCTAATAAAGTAGATGACCTGCCTCAGCACCTGTACAGCATTCGAGCGTGCTCTCTCCTTATTGCGGATTATTTCTAGTCTTAGCCTCTGCAACTCAACACTAAGCCTCTTAGCCTTCTCCTCCAGGGCTCTCCCTCTCTCGGCTAGCTTCCTCAGCAGCTCTAAAGTGGCCCGTGTATACTCGTCCCCTCCTCCCACGGGCTTATTGCCGTGTGCATATGCGTGCTCTCCCTGGTATGGTATTGAAGGCTCTCTCACCCTTGTAGGCTCCTCCTCTAGTCTATCTACACTCCTTCTCGTTGGCTCTAGCGCTTCTAGTATTGCTCGTAGCCTCTCTACTTCTGCATAGAGTTGAGCTAGATCTCTTCGGCCTAGTATTCTTGCTAGTGTTACTACACTAGCTTCAGGGTCTCCGAGTTCTTGTCTAAGCCTACACAGCCTCCTTATGCTCTGGGGAGTCTTCATGTAGTTGCCCCGGTGCAGGGCTAGGCTACAGACTAGTTGTGGGCTAAGAGCTGTCCCTGTTCTTAGTAGAAGGGGGCTTGTCTCCTCCGTGCAAGTATTCTGTGTTAGACGTACTGGCCTATAGTAGAGTGCTATGGCTAACTCTGCTAGGAACAACACCCATACTAGTACCGCGGCAGCCTTCACGCCTTTTACTGGCCATGAGAAGAGTGCTGGCGGTGTTAGTGTGAATGCAGCAGCCAGTAGTACTGCTGCGTTTCCCATGTGCTTATAGTGCTGGGGGCTTGGCGTAGGGGGTGGGGTGCAAGAGTTCTCGATTATTTCTTGCCGGATCTTCTCGTCTATCATCTTCACTGTATTAGGCTTTAGTTGTGCAGTCAGTGTTGCTAGTTGCTTCTCTTTCTCCCTGAGTTCCTGTGCTACTTTGCTTGCTTCTCTGTCTATCATGGTTTCCCTTATGTTGTCCCTTCTCAATGGGCATATGCCTCTCTAGCCTCTCGTTTATGTGGTGATAACAGTTTTGTTATTGTGTGTTCTAGGAAGGCTAGCATTGTAACCACTATCCTTTCTGGGTTTATCTTCTTTATAGTGTTTCTTGCGTGTCTTGAGCAGTTGTGGTTAGTACATATTATTACTACATAGTCGTAGCCTTTCTCTAGGAGGTTTATGTACTTGGCTGTGTTTATGTGTGTTCCAGTCTCTATTTCTACAGCTATTCTCTGTCCTGTACTGGCTACTGCTGCTATGTCGGCTCCGTCGCCGGGTTCTGCTACGACGCTGCTTATGCTGGGCATCGACTCTAGTGTCTTTGCGGCGTTGTGGGCTGCGTAGCAGTGTGCTACACTGGGGTTCATTCCTCGTGGCTGTAGTAGCTTGACGGGCCTACCCCGTCCCTGGTGGACTAGTACTATTCTGAGTATGCCCCTTGCCAGCAAGTACTGTACTGCTTTCTGGTAGACTGCCCCGTTCATTCCAAGGTATGTCCTCCTCTCTCTTGTGCTGAAGTAGGGGTGTGTGTAGATGCTGTTGAGTAGGCGGCGTGCATTATCTTTCACGTCTACTACTGGTGTGGCCGTCTTTACTAGGAATGGTGTGCGTGCTGAGGAAGCCGATAGTATGAACTCTCCTCTCTTTAGTCCCTGTATCCTTGCTGCTATGATCTCTGTGTTTGTGGGGGATAGCGTTGAAGCAGTTATCTTTACGTCTTCGTTGTTGTGTAGGGCGAATACAGCTATGTTGTTTGCTAGCTTGTTTATTGCAGGGTCTAGTAGTGAGGGGCTATGGGCAACTACTATGATGCCTACTCTGCGCTTACGCAGCTCCATCATGGCTTGTGCTACTAGTGTTAAGCCTCGGTGCCCCGTGAGCGGGGCTGCTATGTGCTCAGCCTCCTCCACTACTACTAGGTGCGTGTTTGGCCTTTGGCTGTAGAAGCGTGCTTGGTGTCTTATCCTGCCCAAGAGTATTTTCACTACAAACCTGGCGTCTGGAGGGCTTGTCCTCGCCAAGTGGCTTACGTCTATAACTGTTCTAGTCCTAGCAAGCCATCCTGTATTGTCAGTATTATCTATGACTGTCGCAGCTGCTCCTTCTAGCAGTCTTGACAGCCTCGTCTCGAGCGCGGCAGCTGTCTGGTATCCTTGAGGAAAGTCCTTTGCTACAGCGTGTATCAGCTTAGCCAGCTTTGTTGCAGGAATCCTGTCTGTTATTGATGCTAGTATTGCTCTCCGTAGTAGTGCCTCCATCTGTGACGTTATACTCCAGCCCTCCTCAGAGAATGTTTGAAGTAGGATTGTTGTGAGCCATGATGCGTAGTCTGCTGGGTGTAGAGGCCCTGGGTCGAGAATGTTTATTTTCAGGGATTGAGGGGACCCGTCGCTGTATAGTATTCTTGCAGCAGTAGCCTCCCCTAACTCTATGTATTCGCCTTCCCAGTCTATCACAGTGTATGTGGTATCTGAGTTGTATGACGCCTCGTAGAGTAATTGTTTTATCATTGTTGTCTTGCCAGTCCCCACAGACCCATAGACTACTAGGTGCTCCTCAAGGTCTCGCAGCTTTACACCTACAGGCGCCCCCTCTTCGTCTAGGCCTAGGACAAGATCCCATCTATAGTCCTTGGGTGGACTTAGATGAAGGGAGCCTATAAGGAGTGCATTACAGTGGTAACAGTAGCCTGTATCTGTGGGGGTTAACCTATGGCAGCTTGGACACTCTACGTACCGTGCCTGGGTGGGGGA
>JALTZF010000072.1 GCA_027046265.1 Pyrodictiaceae archaeon | reverse complement strand
GTGTCCTTTCAGTATGAGTGCGTGAACTTCTACGGGTAGACTCCTATACAAATTGTGAGATGAAAAGAGCACTCTTGTTAGGAGGTCTGCTGAGGCCTTATAAACAAGTCCTTCTCCTTGTTTGTTGAGGGGTTTCGCTACACCTATATTGTGTTCTCCTGTTATACGGTTAGGTAGTGGCGAAATGTGAATTGGTAGGTAGCCATTCTTCAACCAGAAGCTAAGCACTTCAGGTCGCCCAAAGACAGCGCCTATCCATGAGAACCCATTTGTCCTAGCCCAGTCTTCTACGTGTCTGAGTAGCTTAGAGCCAAGCCCTCTCCTCTGAAGAGAGGGTAACACAGCTATTCTTACTACCCTGAGTCCTCTTGGAACAGTGCCAGGATGTGTTTGTGCAAATATGTCATAGATCATTCTTGCCTCGAAGGGTAATTCACTAGTCTCTATTGCAGTATCTGCTACAGCTACTGGCTCGTCTCCTCTGTATAGCGCGAAGAGTTCATGGTGGCTAGCGTCTAGGATTAATGCCAGATCATCTGGCTCGTTCCTATAATGTGCCTCAACAAGGATAGAATACAGCTTCTCAAACTCCCCATAGTTCTCTGCAAGAACAGTCCTATCAACCTTCTTAAATGAAACTCTTTCTAAGCTAAGTTCTCCCGGTTTCTCGGAGGGCTCAACACGTAACATGAAAGTCCTGTAAACCCAGTCCTCAAGAGGGTCATTTACAGCATAGCGTACCGGGGTCTTGAGTTCAACTATGAGCCGCGGCTCTTTTAGCAACTCATATGTTATCTTTGCTAGTATCCTCCCAGAACCCTCATAACCGTGTATAGTTGAAGCAGCTATTACGCGTGGACTATTCGCGAAGAGTATGCGTAGACGTAAAGGCCCAAGAGCAGCCGCCTCATCAACAACTGTATAGGCACCTGGCTGAGCCTTATCGGGTGTATGGTATCTAACATGGAACCATGGGCCTGCAACACCTACTACTATGCCGTAGCGCTTTATCATCCAATGCCTAATCCCCAGCTCTTTCAGTGATAGTAATAAGACTGTAAAGAGGCTCTGTACACTCCAAGGCGAAGGAGCTGTTACGGGCACAAAGCCTACCTGTCCTGTCTTTATAAGATATGCCAGCGTTAATGCTAGGAGCCCAGACTTCCCTCTTCCACGGTCGCCTAGCACGAGGACACTGCGCCCTTTCTCGCGTAAGAAACCAACTATCCTATCCAGCGCGGCTGCTTGATCTAGAGTAGCCGCGACGTTTAGTAAGGCTTTGGGCAAAGGGTTACTAGGCTTGTAATCTTCTGGTTTCTGTGCATGTATGGCCTTACCTTCTGGTATGCGGTTAACGTAGATTACTCCTCTATCGGAGTCGTACCAGAAGAGGCTCTTGCATTTAAGCAGCCTATTAATTAGGTACCTCTTGTAAGTGCCTATGCTGTATTCTCCGCCCGGATTCCAGTTCTGGAGAGGTGGCACAACGAGTAGTACTGCTCCTCCATAAGCCACAGTCTCTATTGCTGCTGCGAGGAGGTTAGGTCTAAGGAGCCTCTGTGTAACCACTACAACGTACTTGTTTGTTGTGCCCAAAAGCTGCTCTATAGCTGCAGGACTAAGCACTCTTGCACAGTGGCTAGACAAAGCCTTTCTTGCCTCGCTAGGCACAACACAGACTGGTTTTACCCCGGCCTCCTCCATGACAAGCTTAGATAGCCATGAAGCCTCGCTGAAGACGCTTGAGGAGTGTGCAAGTACTAGGCCGCGGAATCCACGCATCATGATTTCGTTAATCCATGAAGCTAACAGTGTTCTTATGCTCCAGCTACCCACTTAGGTCTCCCCCTTGATGGCTTGTGGCCTCACAATATTCTCTCTATTTTAATGTGCAGTTACACCTAATACCTCTAGCTAAGAAAACTATTCTTGGCAGTGGTGGGCCCTATGGGTCTAGAAGGTGTTTACAAAGAGTTCTTCAACTTACTCAAAAGACTGTCAGAGAGCTTCGGTGTGTCAGGCTATGAGGATGAGATACGTGGCATTGTCATTGATGAACTAAAAGATTATGCTGACGAGGTCAAGATTGACAGGTATGGGAATATTATTGCCTTAAAGAAGGGTAGTGGTAATGGCATAAAGTTGCTCTGGGATGCTCATATGGATGAGATAGGGTTCTTTGTGAAGCACATTGATGACCGTGGCTTCATATACTTGTCACCAGTGGGTGGATGGAGTGAACGCGTGTTGCCAGGTCAGCGGGTCAGGATACTGACGCGTGATGGACGTATAGTGCGTGGAGTCATAGGCGTGAAGCCCCCGCACCTATTAAAGCCCGAAGAGAGGGATAAGGTCATACCACTAGATAAGCTCTATGTTGACATAGGTGCTTCGACTAGAGAAGAAGCGGAAAAAGCTGGCGTCACAGTAGGCTGCCCAGTAGACCTTGACCGTGACACTATAGGACTACTGGGCTACCGTGTTACAGGTAAATCTTTTGATGATAGGGTTGGCGTGGCAGTACTCCTCCACGCGTTTAAGGAGATAGAAGGACATGAAGCAGACATATACGTTGTAATAGCTTCGCAGGAAGAAGTAGGGCTTAAGGGAGCACGCGTGGCAGCGCAGCACATCCAGCCTGATGCTGCTTTCGCACTCGATGTCACCACGGCCAACGACTTGCCAGACGCAGCCAAGCAGGACTGGGTTGCTGAGCTAGGCAAGGGACCGGTCTTGAAAGTTGCAGATGGCCGTTCAGCCTCTGGACTAATAGCTAACCCCAAGCTACTAGAATTTCTCAGGAGGACAGCCGAGGAAGAGGGTATACCATACCAGTTATCAATACTGCCTGGCGGAACCACTGATGCCACCGCAATAGCCTTAACGGGCAAGGGTGTACCAGCGGCTGTAATAGCCGTACCAACACGATACATACACAGTCCTACAGAGACTCTGGACCTTAGAGACGCGCTTAATGCTGCAAAACTCTTAGCGGCTGCGAGCAGGAAGCTAACCAAGAAGTGGTACTTGGAGAATCTTGAAGAGAAGAAGATAAAGTAAGTTCTTAGGAGGCTAGAGTGGTATATTACCGTGTTTCTTTCTTGGTCTACAATAATCTCTTTTTGACAGCAATACTGTCAATGCATTGTACAGTTTTATCCTAGTCTCACTAGGCTTGATGACCTCGTCTACAAGACCGAGTTCTGCTGCCCTATAGGGGTTCAACATTTCCTTCTCATACTCCTCTATGAGCTTTCTTTCAAGTTCCTCTCTATTCTCGGCTTTCGCAAGCTGTCTCCTGTAAATAATCTGTATTGCTGCCTTAGCACCCATTACAGCTACCTCTGCTGTAGGCCATGCAAACACTATATCTGCGCCCATGCTGCGACTACCCATCGATATGTACGCACCGCCATAAGCCTTTCTAACTATAACCGTGATCTTGGGTACAGATGCCTCAGTGTACGCGTATATCATCTTTGCCCCATGCCTAATAATCCCGCCTTGCTCCTGGTCAAGGCCAGGCATGTAGCCTGGTACATCGACAAACGTTGTTATCGGCAAGTTGAATGAGTCACAGAATCTCACGAACCTTGCAGCTTTAACAGATGCGTTAATGTCTATGGCTCCACTAGCCACCAAAGGTTGGCTAGCGACAACACAGACAGGTACACCCGCTAGCCGTGCAAACCCTGTTATAATACTTTGGCCCCACTCTGACTGCACTTCAAGGAATGTATCATCATCGAATACTAAGCCTAGGATCTCACGCATATCATAAGGCTTCATGGGGTCGTCGGGGATAATGGAGTCTAGCTCTGGTTCAACTCTCTCTGGAGGATCCCCAGTATCCTCTACGGGTAATGGTGCTTCAAAGTTGTCTGGTAAGTAGCTTAGAAGCCTTCGTACAAGATCAAAAGCCTCATCCTCAGTCTCAGTACGGAAATGAGCTACACCACTAATAGACGCGTGTACCCTTGCTCCCCCTAGATCTTCAAAGGTTACCTCTTCGCCTGTCACCTCCTTAACGACATTAGGTCCTGTTATGAACATGTATGAGATCTTCTCAACCATAATAGTGAAGTCCATTAATGCAGGTGCATAAGCTGAACCTCCAGCACTCGGCCCAAGCATTACTGCTATCTGTGGTATTACACCACTCGCGTGGACTACCGTTGAAAGAATCCTACCAACAGCGTGTAAAGCCCCCACGCCTTCCTGTATGCGTGCTCCGCCAGAATCCCAGAGCCCTATTACTGGTACACCGCTCTTCATTGCAAGCTCTATAGTCCTAGCTATCTTCTCTCCGTGGGCCTCACCTATGCTTCCACCCATCACTGTGAAGTCTTGCGCAAAGACGTATACTGGACGCCCATTTATCTTACCGAGCCCAGCTATAACACCGTCGCCTGGAGGGGCTCTACCCTGGAAGAGCCTGCTCTTAGCAAGAGAGGCTAT
Source organism: Pyrodictiaceae archaeon (assembly GCA_027046265.1). Taxonomy (GTDB): domain Archaea; phylum Thermoproteota; class Thermoprotei_A; order Sulfolobales; family Pyrodictiaceae; genus QNYQ01. The sequence continues at coordinate 10,387 of JALTZF010000072.1, read as the reverse complement.
CTCTTGAAAACTACCTGGGTCGAGTAGTCTCTCAAGTCTCTCGCGTGCTAACAACTTGCCCTTGGCATGTTGAGCCTTAGCCTTCTCTGGATCAAGCACACGTAGCCGTTCACGAAGTTCTTCTAGCTCCTTAATGCGTTCTTTCACGGTATGCACAGACATGGAGGATCAGCCTCCACAAGAGATAATGCTATTACATCGTAATCTCCTAAGGTGGGCCATCAGCATTCTACACGGAAAAGAATACCACCCTGCGGGACACCTGCCCCACTCTTTGAGACCTCTACCAGGACACCACTACAAGGTGAGGGAACCTCGTTAAGCATCTTCATAGTCTCAACAACAAGCACCACTTCTCCCTCCTCAACGTTCTCACCAGGCTTCTTGTAGACTTCAACAACTTTCACTGGCAATTTTGTCCTAGCTACTCCACCCTCAAAGTCAACTAGCCAACCAATAGAAGAACCCTTTCCGGCCATCCTCCTCTTCTTAGACGTTTTACTAGCGCTAAGAAGCTCAGATACATGGTAGCTGCCAAAAGGAGTAGATATAATGTCGCCTTCAACTCTCACCCTAACATTACTCCTAGACCCGTCTTCAGACTCGAATACAATAATATAAACGCCAGCATCCTCATGTCTAACTTCAATTATTCTAGCATTACGCGAAGTGGTGTCCTCTCCATGTTGTTGGCGGCCATGGCCATCCATGAGTGTTCACCGCTACACGCCCAAGCAGACTAGTGCCATTACCTACTGTTTTTACCATAAAGCGTCTAGCCCCATTACTATAGAGCTTTCGCGCCATGAGACTAGCCATGCGCCTTCTCTCATCCACCTTCTCAAGCAGCTTCTCAAGGTTCTCCTCGAGAGTCAAAGTGTTGTATTCGCCTTTCTGGAACCACTCCTCTTCAACTATAACCCGTAGGAGGTCAAGATTAGTCTCAACACCTGATAACACTGTCTCAGCAAGTGCCTTGCGAAGCCTTTCTAGAGCCTCACTCCTAGTCCAGCCATAAGCTATTATCTTGGCTATCATAGTGTCATAACGCTCGTTTATCCTCATGCCTTCCTCTACAGCATGGTCTACACGTACCCAGAGAGACTCGGGGAAACGTACTCTCTTCAGTACACCAGTACTTGCAATAAAGTTGTTCCAGGGATCTTCAGCGTATACTCGAGCCTCTATGGCCCATCCATGCAGTCGTACATCCTCTTGGTTAATATCTAGGCGCTTATCGTCTGCTATGAGGAGCTGCCTCTTTACTATATCAATGCCTGTCACTAACTCAGTGACACCATGCTCTACCTGGAGTCTAGTATTAGCCTCTATAAAGAAGGCCTCCCCGGTCTTAGGATCAACTATGAACTCTATAGTACCAGCATTAGAGTACTCCGCTTCCTCGGCTAGCCGCAGAGCACTCTCAAGAACTACTTGCCTAACATCCTTATACTTCTCAGCATATGGGCTTGGAGCCTCCTCTATTATCTTCTGCCTCCTGCGCTGGACACTGCACTCTCGTTCAAACAAGTGTACTATATGGCCGTAATTATCGCCTAGGATTTGCACCTCAATATGCCTAGGATGATCAATGAGCTTTTCCAGGTACACAATAGCCTTACCGCCAAACCCTACAGAAGCCTCCCTAGCGACAATACTGTAGAGCCTAGCTGCTTCTTTAGGAGACTCGGCCACACGTAGTCCACGACCACCACCAGCATTTGAAGCCTTTATTATCACGCGTCCCCCAAGCTTCTCTGCACACCTTAGGGCCTCTTCGCCACTCTTAACCTCACACCATGGAAGAGTACGTACACCTGCCTTAACAGCGAGATGCTTTGCTGACTGTTTATCGCCCAATAATTTCATCGCTTTAGGGCTTGGGCCTGCCCACCCTATACCGCTTTCTAAAACCCTAGTAGCAAAGTCGGGGTTTTCAGATAAGAACCCATAACCTGGGTGCACTATGTCGGCATCAGCCCTAAGAGCTGCATCAATAATAGAATCTATGTCAGTATAAGAGGAGACTCTTACACTCATAAGGCCAGCCTTAACGTGTGGGCTAAACTGGTCGTCGTCAGCATAGATTGTTATAGGTATCCAGCCTAACTCACGTGTAGCGCGTGCGACGCGAATAGCTATTTCGCCACGCGCTGCTATTAGTACGCGTTTCAAGGGATATCATGCACCTCCAACACGATGAGCGCAACATTATTATACGCGTAAGCTCTCAGCTAGCTCTGCTTGAAAATGCGCCTTGCGAGTTTTAGAGTATGACCCCCAAAGCTTAAAAGATTAGGGACTTAGACATTGGGCGAAAGCCCCGTTAGACAAATGTCGAATCTTCCACCTTCGCTATTGTATCAGTGGCTCAAGGTTATAGAGGTTTACGACATAATAGATACAACAATGGACCATCCACCACCAGAGACTCCAGGCCTAGTCATCGCGCTTGAACAAACCAGAGGGAGAGGAAGAAGAGGATCGTGGATAAGTACACGTGGTGGTGCTTGGCTAACACTGTTCCTAGAAGAACACCCATTTAGAGGGCTTGCCCTCGCTATAGGAGGCTGCCTTGCACAACAGCTTGAGAGGCTTGCCCCACAAGCAAAGCTTATGGTTAAATGGCCAAATGACGTGTATACCAGTAAAGGCAAGCTTGCAGGTATACTAGTAGAGTATCGAGAAGACCTACTAAGAATAGGTGTTGGCGTTAATGTCTACAACAAACCGCCAAGTGGGGGTGACAACCTTTACAATATTGGGTACAGAGGACCTCTAAGCAGAGTATACCTAGCCATAGTAGCAGCTCTTTACAATGCATTAAACAGACCTCATTCTTGCATTATTGAAGCCCAACAGAGGAATATGCTGAAGGGCAAAACAGTAAGTGTAGCTAGAGAGGATGGTAGCATCGTGTACGGCAAAGTACTAGACTACTCTACTAACGGAGCACTAGTCATTATTGTAGACAATAAGTTACTAGAATTATACTGTTGCCATGTGGTTGAAATAGCCGATAAAGTAAGACTAGGTAATACTAAACCCTAAGGGTGAACGGCTACTCAATAATCATTACCTACTGTAGGGAGTAGTGTTGATTCTCTCTGACAGAGATATAGCATGGTACATAGAGAAGGGTCTGCTCCGGATAGAGCCTCTGGCAGAGGAGACTATAAGAGAGAATGGTGTAGACCTACGCCTCGGAGACGAGTTCTGCAGGTTTAACCGGGATGCCCCAGTACTAGACACGGACAAGGCATTCGACAAGGACACTTACTATGTGTGCGAGAAAGTAAAAGGTAATGAGGGCTTTGTGGTCAAGCCCTTCGAGCATGTCCTAGCCACAACACTTGAGAAGGTATGCTTGCCAGATGACCTGGTTGGCTTAGTCAATGTACGCAGTACTTTTGCTAGGTATGGAATATACATACCGCCAACAGTTATAGATGCAGGGTTCTGCGGCCAGGTAACAATAGAAATCATTGGGTCAGCTTTCCCCGTGAAGCTCTACCCAGAGCAAAGGTTTCTACACGTAGTATTCATAAAGACTACCAGCCCAGTAGCACGCCCCTACCAGGGCAAATACCAGGGCCAAACCGGGGTTACTCCACCAAAACCAGACTAGCCAAGTGGGATTCTTTTAATCTCATAGAACAAATTGTTAATAATTGTTAGCACAACAAGAGAATAAACTTTTCCCTCTTGAGCAGCAATGTTAACTGGCAAGTCAACTCTCACTATACGAGTACTCCCGGGATCGAGTACATCGAGACAAGCTATTTCAACTACGCTACTCATAAAGCTGTTGATACTAGACAAGCTTATGTGTTCACCAGAAAAAAGCATGTAGACGTAATCTTTTGGCTCATTATATATAGTGAAACTGGCGCCTTGACTTGCCAAGTATGTTATGCTCACCCATCCACTTGTAGTGTTTATCCATGCAGGTGACTCTTCAAATAGATAATAGTCAGAGTCAATGCTTTCAACAGGAAAGCCGTCCTTGTTAAAAGCTATAATAGAAAGACACACCCTCCAGCGTGTATCGCCAACATTTCTGACAATAACTACACTTTTAGTGCCAAAGCTGCCTGAGTCAAGTACTACAACACTAGCATCAATAGAGGCTCCTGCAGATGCAAGTGCTGCTTTTAGCTGGCCTGAAACACCTACTCTTGTTATGATAGGCGTAAAATAGTATATTATTCCTAAAGCTATAACTAAGGCAAGCCCAACCATTATCACTGTCGATACAAGCTCTGCTTGGCCCTTTGCCACTTTTGCTCACCTACGCAGATACCACATACCGATCCATTCAACTACTATGGTTTGCTCAAGATCATTGATGTAACCTGTGGCTGAAGGCCACGCATTAAGATAGTCCATTGCATAGTCCTCTGATACGCCCCAAGCAACATAGTATAGTTCTGGACTGTTAGGTATAGGTAAAAAGGCCGCCTCGCTTACATAGTTAGAATTAGGCGGCCATGTATCCTCCAAAACTGATAGTTGCTGATAGATGTATTCCGTATCAGTTACAATAGTGCCATTCTCGTCGACTATATAGAACCCCCATATACCACTCTTAGGGTCATCTAGTTCATCTATGTCGGCACCCAACGAGTCGTGATAAGAGTATCTTATCTGTATAGACACAGAAGCTATCTCTGAGCCGTTAACGGCGTAACGTGGCCCAAACTTCAAGTATAATCTCTCAAGTGTTTGTTCAATACAGCCATACCAGCTCAAACCGAGATCTCCGACAAGCGAGTTAAAGAATGTGCCGTAGGAGACATCACTGATTACGTCACTTAGGTCATATACCTCCTGAAACGCATAAGGAGTGTATTTTGGGCCTGGCTTAAACCACTCATCAGTAAATATTAACTCTGCTAGCCCATTCCCATCTGTGTCGGCTATTACAAAGAATGGTGCTAACCCACTAGTAGCACTCGGGACAAAATCATATACACTAATTATGCCTCCCCTAGAAAATATGTCGAGCGAGTACAATGATACAATGTCTCCGTCAGTGTAGCCGCTATAGTAGTATATGCCGAATGCTCTTGTCTCGTTATAGTACCTACTTCTGGCATAATCATAGACTCTCAGTGTATTTATTGCTGTAATAGTGGATTCAACCTTTATCACTATGGGAAAGTCTGGGAACACGAGAGAGCCGGGCCTGTCGTAATATGTATATGAGTCAACTATACCGCTAGCTTCAACGCGGCTAAAGTTGTGAATGCCAGTATCCACATCTATCACTACACCTTGTAATGTAGCTGCAACATTGCTGAGAATGTACTTGTCTAGTTGTAGTGTACCACTTGTTTTGAGCTGGAATAAAATGCATTCGCTAAATATCATACTCTCAGTACGACTTACAGGGTCATAGTTTATACCGCTAAGAAGTCGTGGAGGACAATACAGTACGTCGGTACTCGAATAAGCTATTAGCCCCAAATCGAGTGTAAACATGCCATTTGTTAATTGTATAGTAATGCTGTCAGGTGGTGAACCAGTATTTTCTGATAAGCTAAAGCGTAATATGTGCTGCTCAAAGAACTGGGCTGCTGAGGAATCTCCACCAAAACTATGGCATACAGTGAATAAGTCAGCTCCTCTTTGTGCGAGGGCGGGTATGCTTACACATAAGATATCCCAGGCGGATGTTTGGGCAATAAGTATACCGGGCTCTCCCTCCCTTACTGGCGCTAGAGTATAAGCTGGAATGTAGATGTTTACGGTGACATTCTTTGTAGCGTAATCTGATTGGCGCCCACCAACAATCAACATTCCAGGATCAGGGCCAAGGTTATTTATGTATAGAACTCTTAGACTGTTTTTATACGCTATATTGAAGCCTCCACGTGTTGGGTTACTGCTTCCACTATAACAGTATGATTCTATGAAGCCACTGTAGAGTAGAGATTGTTCAGACGTAGCGCTGCTTAGATCGGTTGTAATTATTATATCACTATTATTGAATAGGTCTTCAAGGGAAGTAAAGCCAGTCAAGTTTATATATTGTGACTGTACTGTTAGTGCGACTTCAGCTGTGATAGAACTTGCCTGGAGTGCCTTGATGTAGGAGCCATCAACAGTTATTACCCCTAAGAGTTTACCGTTTACAACTTCGATTTTAGCTCTCCCTAACGGGTTAATTTTCAAGGTCTCTATCGTAGTAATAGTCTTTTCGAGCGGAATAACCATGACTTGAGTGTTACCAGCAGAAATCCAGGTATTTAGAGCATCTACAACCTTTACGAGAAATGTGCCATTAGTCCCAGATACAACAAGGAAATACAATTCTTCAGGATTAGGTGAATCATTTTTAACATAATATACCCTTGTTGTGAGAGTACTCTCGCTAGGCTCCTCGCGGACTGCTAGGCCTGGCACAGACTCAGCTACTCGGCGTGCTGCTTGCTCAGAGACTTTGAGTGTAGCCTCTGTACTTTGCATAAATAACCTTATAATAAGGGGGATTACAGCTATTAGCAAAAAAGTAATAATTATTAGCCCTGCAATTGTTGTCGATACACCCCTCATGACCCTTTACACACCCTAAAATGGATAAGCGTCTTATAGCAGGATTTCCTACTCCTAAAACATAACATGGGCAAACGTAGGCTAGTATACTTTTCTGTTTACTGCATAGGTGCTAACAATAATCACATAAGTACAGTCTAAAGCTGAAAGCCATCATACAATAGAGAATATTGTTTTGGTGGGGCCGCCGGGATTTGAACCCGGGACCACCGGCGCTCCGGCCTTAACCCCGTAAAGGGGGCGGGGATATGGTCCCCAGGCCGGCATCCTGCCAAGCTAGACGACGGCCCCAGTGGTATCCATCAATATTATATTAGTGGGGGTTTTATGGTTCTTTTGCTAGTAGAGCAAGCCAGCAAACTATTAGTTTTCTTCCATAATTTAATTATGTTGAGTTGGTTTTATTAGGCTAATGTGAAAGCTATGGTATAGGGCACGGTGAGAAGTTTGAAATTCTCTTGAGGTGACTCTGGCCTGGGAAAGAGGAGTAGAAGAAGACTAAAAGACAAAGATCTATTCGAGACTGTTGAAGAGGTCTGGGATAGGCAAACGCTTCTTGCAGCTTACGAGGTTATGCGCCGTCTTAGGCTTGACAGGTTTACCGGTGTGGTCAATGCTGGTAAGGAGGCGCGTATTTATAGGGCCGTTGGAAGGGATGGGCGTGAGTATGCAGTCAAGATATACTTGACTGTTACTGCAGAATTCCGTAGGAGCATATATAAGTACTTGCTTGGCGATCCCAGGTTTCGAAATGTAGACATTAGTAATACAAAGAAGCTCTTTTTCGCTTGGGCACGTAAAGAGTTTCGTAACCTTAAGAGGATGTATGAGTCTGGCGTAAATGTTCCACAGCCCTACCTTGTATACCAGAATATAATAGTCATGGAGTTCCTCGGCAGTAATGGTGCACGTGCCCCTACACTCCATGAAATTAGGCAGATACTTCGAAACGAGTTTAGTGAAGGTGAAATTAAAAGACTTGCTTATGAGGCTATTGAACAGTACAAGAGAATATACTGTTGCGCCCGTCTTGTTCATGCTGACTACAGTGAATACAACCTGGTATTCCATAACAATAAGCTTTACGTCATCGATGTTGCTCAAGCAGTTAGCCTTGATCATCCTAATGCCGAGGATTTTCTTGTTCACGACGTTGAGAACATATACAGGTTTTTCAGTAAAGAACTAGGTGTGGGTCTCCCCCCAGTTGAGGAGCTTGTCGAGCAGGTAAAAGCATGTGGTGGTATGGTTTGCCCGGAGAACAGGAAGAGAGACGGGTAGGGCCTCAGCTAAGGCTCTATGCCAAAGTTCCACTTGATAGGATAGGAGTCTTGATAGGCGAGAATGGTAGAGTTAAAACAGAGATAATGAAGAGAACACGTACAAAAATCACTATTGATAGTAGTACTGGTATGGTAGTAATAGAACCTGAGAGCCCTAGTGTACCACCTTTCATGGTTATGAAAGCTCAAGAGGTCGTACGTGCTATAGCCTACGGCTTCTCTCCAGACAAGGCTCTCAAGTTGCTCGATGAAGACCAAGTATTGGTAGTTGTTGATTTAAAACAGCACGTTGGTGATTCACCTAATCATTTACAGAGGATTAAAGGTAGAATAATTGGTGAGAAAGGTAAGGCTAGGAAGACCTTGGAAGAAATGACTGGCACTTACATTGTAATTTATGGTAACTACGTAGCTATAATAGGCGACTACGAAACAGCTAATATAGCTAAGCAAGCCATAGAGATGCTTATACAAGGAAGACAGCATAGCACAGTGTACAGATTCGTTGAGAGAGCAATGTTTGATATAAGAAGAAGTAGGATGACACAGTTGTGGAGGAGACCATACTAAAGACCCTTTCCTGTATGATCTGGAAATAAGCATGTTTCTTCAATTCTATTCAATATTACAAGGAGACAGATAGAGCATATCTCAAGCTATTTCTTCTGCAAGTTCGATTAATTCTTCTGGCAAGAGTCCTTTCTCAACGAGCCTTTTCACTTCATCCTTATTATACCTGTATATAACGTCTGCACGATCAGGCTTAAAGTCCCATGGTGCAGCTAACACTATGTCTCCCTCTCTCATCCATACGCGCCTCCTCATACTACCTGGTATGCGTGCCTTTCTCTCTATGCCATCCTGACAGCGTATGAGCAAATGGTCTGCTCCAAGTATGCGTGTAATCACGCATAGAATTGTGCCCTCCTCGGGATTTGGTAGTGGAGGTTCTTTACTACTCTCTTCTGCAGTTCTTCTCTTCTTCTTTTTAGCCAACTCCCCTGCTCACCCAAGACAGTATTGTGGTCTGCTGTTTCCCCTTTATAAAAACCTTACACATGAAGAACGCTTGGACAGAGTACACCGTGATAACGTGGAGTATAAAAGAGTTCATGATTATGATTCGGGCAGAGGATGTCTTTCAAGTAGTCTGTCAACAAGCTCTTTCACTGTTGGGCCTTCAAGTATCTTTAACTCGTAGCTTACTCTCACGTATGGCTTGTTAAACTCTATCATGTCCTCTATTCTAGCTGTGCTGGCTATTACTATGATGTCTGCTGGTACACGCTTCAATGTTTCCTCGAGATCTTTGAGTTGTTTCTGTGTGTATCCTGTTGAGGGGACTATTGGGCCCATATGCTTGTACTCCTCATACATTTCCTTAATTATACCTATAGCATAGGGTTTTGGGTCAACTATTTCTGCACCATACTTTCTCGCAGCAACATAGCCTGCAGCATATGGAGCACCTCCATGCGTCACTGTTGGAGAGTCTTCAACAACGACTACCCTCTTCCCCTCAATCATTTCTGGCTTATCTACGACTACTTCTATGTCTGCAAGTACTATCTCTAATCTTGGGTTTATGTTTAGGAGGTTTCTTCGCACTTTTTCAGTGTTCTCTTTCCCTGCTTCGCTAACCTTGGTAATTACTGCTACTTCTGCCATTCTAACATTTATCTCACCAGGAAATGCTGAGACTTCAAGGCCTGGCCTTAACGCGTCAGCTACGACTATCCAGAGGTCTGGACGTATAAATGGCCAGTCATTGTTTCCTCCATCCCATATGATTATGTCTCCTAGCCTCTCAGCTTCTCGCAGAACGAGACCGTAGTCTATGCCGGCTAGTACGGGAACCCTTAAGTTGAGATAAGGCTCAAACTCTTCTCTTTCCTCTATAGTCAGTGGGTATTTCTCTATGTCTTCTCTGTCCTGTATCACAATCAGTTTTCTTGCCTCAAGATCACCGTATGCCATTGGGTGTCGTATTATGGCTGGTGTATATCCTCTTGAGAGTAGCTCTCTGGTGAATGCTCTTGAAACAGTGCTCTTTCCTGCACCAGTCTTAACTGCTGTTATGCCTAATACTGGCTTGTAGCTTCTTAGCATGGTTTCTCGTGGGCCTATTATGCGGAATGAAGCACCAGTTGCAAGAGCCATACTTATCTTGTGGCCAAGCTCTTCGTATGTTAGATCACTATACGCAAGGACGACTTCGTCGGCATGCTCTTCTTTGACCAGTTTATCTAGCATTGACTCTGGCACAATTGGTATTCCATCAGGGTAGTGGCGGCCAGCAAGACTCGGTGGATAACGTTTCCACTCTATTCCAGGTATCTGTGTAGCAGTAAATGCTATAACTTGATATGATGGATTATCGCGGAAGACCATGTTGAAGACATGAAAGTCTCTGCCGCCAGCACCCATTATGACTACACGGCGCTTACGGGCCAAGGAATTTGCACCATCCTACTCTATTCTAGCGTTGCATTTAAAGCATAATCTTTTAAAAGCATATTCCTAGAACATTAGCGAACCTATTAAAG
>JALTZF010000071.1 GCA_027046265.1 Pyrodictiaceae archaeon | reverse complement strand
AGCTAACCATACTAGAGCGCGAAGACCCAAGCGACGTCTACGACCTTAAGGAGGTTGCTGACGAGATACAGGAGGCACTGAGGGTTCTGGGTTACTACCGTGGACCAGTAACTGGGGAGCTTAACCAGGAGACACTAAGGGCTCTTGAGGAGTGGATTGCAATAAATAACTTTGAGAATAAGATGAGGCGGGACGGGAAGATATGGGGCACAGTATACCGCTTCTTGCTAGAAGAGGCTAGGAGGGCGAAGAGGGCGAGGGATGGGAAGAGATACTAGGTTCCCCCATTTAGGGGAGAGCCTGCTCGTAGCCGCCGAGGTAGGTGTAGATTTTTACGCCAAGCTTCTCAGCCAGCTTCCTAGCCTGGGGACTCACATATCCTGCAACAATGGCGAGCACCGGCTTCACGCCTTCACGCTCTTCGTAGAGCCTAGCTATGCGGGTCAACTCTAGCACATCGCCAGTGTCAGCCCTGCTCTTAAGCTCTATCAGTATGTGCGTATTATCGCGGACAACCACGTCTACCTCCACCTGGGAGGGCTTACCATACACTAGGCCCTTCTCATCGTAAACAACCCACCTATATGCCCGGGCGCCAAAGAACCTCTCAAGAATATCACTTAAAGCTTCACGGAAAGCCTCCTCGCTGAGCACACCAAAGCGGTGGGCCACAGTCATGAGGGTCCTCTGTAGGTCACTAATAACCTTCTCAAGCCCAGCAAGCCTCTCTTCTACTTTGAGGAATCTCTCCTCAAGCTCTTGTTGCCTCTCTTCTAGCTTTGCAAAGCGCTCTTCTAGTTTCACTATTCTCTCTTCTAGTTTTTGCTGTCTCTCTTCAAGCCTTACTATCCTCTCCTCTAGTTTTGCGAAACGCTCTTCAAGCTTTGCAAACCTCTCTTCTAGCTTTGCAAATCTTTCTTCTAGTATTTGCTGCCTCTCATAGAGCTTCTTAAACTCCTCCTCAAGCCTAGCAAAACGCTCCTCAAGACGGACAATACGATCTAAAATATCCTTGAAACCCAGTAAGCCCATTAGGGCGTGGCGTAGCTCGCGGTCCTTCTCGACAAGGTCTAGTATTATGTTCTTTAGCTCTTCACGACTAATACTCAAGCTGGACACCTTCCTATAGGGGAGTGTTATGTTGCCTTGTTGCCTCTACCAGTTACCTAGTTATAGGCTCCTGTAAGACCATATAAGTTATCGGCTTAGAGCCTTGCTAGCTGGTATAAGCACCTCTAATTGGGAGCACTTACTCAGCCTTGCTGCCAGGCTCTCTGAGAGTCTTAGTGTCCCACGGATAAGAGCTGATGATGGCCCAGCTCTTTACGCTATTGTGCTAATGCAGTGTCTTAGCTCTAGTAGGCAGGGAGAATTCTTTGCAGTAGATGCTGGTGCTGGTGTTGGGTATTCTACGCTATGGATTGTCCGTGCACTAGAAGAGCAAGGCTGCAATGGTCGTGTCGTAGCTGTCGAACATAACCTAGAAAGGTTTGAGGCTCTAAAAAAGGTTCTAAGTGAAGTGAATAAGGTTGCTAGGAAGGTCTTTGCAGAGGCCTTCCTGGGTGATGCACTAGAATACGTTAAGAGCTTGCCAAGCGAGAGTGCTGACCTACTCTTTGTCGATGTAGAAAAGAGTTTGTACCCTATAGTGCTACGTGCGTCAATGGATAAGGTTAAGGCTGGAGGCACAATACTTTTCCATAATGCCTACATGGTAATGGCCTATATGAAGGAAGTTCTAGGCAATACTGAGACGGAGGGGTTTAGGGTAGCGTTAATCCCCTCGCAAGAAGGCATACTATTCTTCTTGAAGGAACGAGGAGAGGAGTAAAGCCAGCCATTGTACAAGGCCTCTCTTAGTATGCACAACACTAAGATGTAAATGGTGGAAGAAACTATAATGGTTATAACTTCACAGTACTTCTAGCTACACAATGTCTAGCCTAGGTCGGCATAAGCCAGGCGTGAAGAGGCCAGCAATCTCTCATGGAAGCTTACTAGCACGATTGTAGTAGTGGTGAGGCATTAGTAGGTGTTATTCCTATATGTCTTGTGGGGGTTGCATTATGGCTAAGAGGTTCTCCTGGGTTTGCCCCAGATGTGGGTGGAGAGGAGAGCAAGACAAGTACTACTGGCGCTGTCCAAGGTGTGCTTCGCCACTAATGCTTGAGTATGAGAGGGAGTGGGAGCCCAACAAGAGAGTATGGGGTATGGCTAGGTACTCTTCTATGCTCCCCATCGAGCCTCCACTAGTACTTGGGGAGGGTGGTACACCGCTTGTAGAGAGGAGGATCAATGGGCTCAAGATGCTCTTTAAGCTTGAGTACCTTAACCCTACTGGGAGCTTCAAGGACCGTGGTACAAGCCTGGCTCTAGCATATGCAAGGAGTTTAGGGTATAGAGTCGTTGTAGAGGATACCTCTGGGAATACTGGTGCTTCTGTTGCCGCTTACGCTTCTGCCTTGAGGATGAAGTCTAGAATATACATGCCCCGCACAGCCCCGGAAGGGAAAAAGAGTCTCGTGAAGCTGTTTGGCGGCGAAGTCGTGGAGGCTCCTTCGCGCGGCAAAGCAGCCGAGATGGTGTTAGAAGAGGCTGGGAAGAGGGGTGTCTTCTATGTTGCACATACCTGGAGCCCCTTCTACGTAGAGGCACCCAAGACTATAGTCTTTGAGGCATACGAACAGGGAGCCAAGCCCGATGCCGTGATTGCCCCTGTAGGGTCTGGAGGACTACTACTCGGCCTCTACAGGGGGTTTAGAGAACTCCTAGAGTATGAGCTTGTAGACGCTATGCCCGTAATAGTGGCTGTACAAGGGTACTCTAACACTCCAGTATACCGCGCATTCTACGGTAGAGAACCAGGCGAGACAGGAGACTCGAGCCTAGCAGATGGGATAATGGTTCCCAAACCACCACGTCTAGACGAGATAGTCAAAGCCATAAGGGATTCGAGGGGTTGCGTAGTACTAGTGGATAACAACGATATAAAGAAGTCACTGAGCGAGCTAGCGGAGACAGGGCTAGTAGTTGAGCCCACAAGCGCCACCGTAGTGGCTGGCGCGCAAAAAGCACTAGAAGATGGGTGCGTAGACCATAACGACACTATACTAGCGCCATTAACTGGGTCAGGACTAAAAATGATTAGTGAACTCTCTAAGCTATAGCCACGGATGCGTAGTTATCTTAGTCCCTGAGAACTCTTAGGACTTCTTGGCGGATCATTTTCTGACATTCAGCCACATGTTCATGAGAGACTATTGCTGGTTCACGTCCGACTCTCCACATATACACTCTCCATCCAGTCTTCTCGCCACCCTCAACTTTTTGGAACCGAATAACAACATCAGCTAACCTAGCATATACATTGTAGACCTCCGGGCTTGTCTCAGCAACAATCCTCATGGATAGAATATTCATCTTCTTATACCACTTTATGAGGTTGTAAAGTGCACTAATGTACTCTTTACGGTCAGCAAGCTCGTAGACAAGATCTGGGCCATCAACAACTACAACATCTGGCTTTATAGCTCTAATAGACTCTACAGTATAGGCTACCACTTGTGCTGTCTCAGTAGCAGTAGGATTCATACTATCAATAACAAGTCTATCCCCGAGCTTAGCCTCAAGAACCCCTTTATCTACTCCCCAGAGTTCTGAGAGTATGTCAAGAATCTCTTTTGCAGGCCGCATGAAGCTAAGCACATAGCCCCTAAGCCCACGTGCCGTGATAAGCCCAAGCGGGCCCTCATACACAAAAGAAGGACTCGCATCAGGCGGATGCGAAACAACAACTACATCGCCACGACGCAGTGGCCCAATAACATCATTGAATGGCTTACACGGAGGAGATATCACCTCTTCCCCACGAGCAGGAATCTCTTCTAGTACTACTGGCATCCAAACCTGGAGCCCATGCCCCTCACTAATAGTGAACGGTGCCTTTGCAACACTAAGAGACGATCCTCTCGCCTTCATAATCTCCAGTTCTCTAATGAGTATATTCCTCACAACACGATGCCGAAGCACTATTATAACATCAGCAACAAACTCTATACCAGTAGTACTCTTCTTAGCATCCCCTGGCATAAGTTCATCAACAAGAACTACTAGTTTCCCAAATTTTGACGCTAACGTGTGGAAGAAGTCTTGGAGGTAACTACGTGCAGACACCCTTTTTCTCATAGCAGCCATTAGTGGTGTTATAGAGTCAACAACAATTATGTCAGGGTCAGACTTGGAGACAAGCTTAATAATCTCATCCACAAGCTGAGAACTCTTAACTAATACTGGAAGCCTTACATACTCTAGAAACCCCTCATCTTCAGCATGCTCTAAGTGTATTCCAAGCCTGCTAAGCATTCTAAATAGCCGCTCACGATATTCTTGAAAACTAATGTAAAGACACCGCTTCCCTCGTAAGCTGTTAGTATAGCATACTGTTGAAGCCAGGATAGTCTTACCAGAACCCGGGTGACCAGTAATAATAACTAGTGCTCCATCCCTTATAGAATCCACTAGCGCCTCGTCGAGACCTTTTACACCAAATATATACCCCATAAAACTAACCCCAATATACTATCCTAGCCGAGATAGGGGAGGGGTGCTCGCTACTATTCACCGCACTTAAAGGTAATACGTGGCCTCAGATAGCTTGCCAACCTGAAACTCAACTACCGAGACTTAAAAAGCATTGTCCCACATAGACATGACAGAACATTATGTGTAGCAAAAACCCAAGGATAGCCTACGAGGATACCATATCTCTTAATACATCATAAAATAGCATGAAACTACACCGATCCCTGCTATGTCTACTTTAACACACGCCTAACCTTTAGTGCTACCAGCCTATCGCCAGCCTTTAAGCGTATGCTCCTGTTGTGTATCGGTATTTTCTCTGTGCCATTAGCAGTAGTCCTCATAACCATTAGTGGAATGTATGTATTCTCCTTATCCCTATCCTCCAGATACCCTACGAACACTTCTACTGTCCTCCCGTCAAACTCTCTCCCAACAATAGCCTCAACTAGGTCAGCACTGCTACGAGAAGTAGTCACTTCCTCCAGGAATAGTGCAACAGAGGGCTCAAACACTGTTGATGCTAGTTGACGGCCTATAATCCGTAGTGGTACAACCATAGAGGCACCAGCCTCCCTTAATAGTTCAACAGTCTTCTTGCTTTTTGCAACTGCTGAAATACTGATAGCCTTGTTTAGCTTTCTGAGTACAAGGGCTGTATGGAGAGAAGCTGCGTCGTCAAGTATGCATATAATAGCGTGCTTAGCCTTCTCAGCTCCTGCTCTGGCCAAAACCTCCTCATCAGTGGGATCACCCACCACAAAGTCTACATCCTCTGGAAGAGTCCTAGGCTGTTCCTCGAGGACCCATGCTATATGGTAATCTGGCATACTCGCCCTAAGCTCGTCTACAGCTTCACGGCAAACCTCTGAGGAACCTATAACAACTACGTCAACATTCTTTAGCCTTGCCAGCCCCATAGTCCTACGCAGCCCCTGCTCAAGGAAAGCCTCTGCAATCATTGAGACAAGAAGAGTGAATACTGCTATACCAATAACAGCTGCTTCGAGAGCGACAATTCTGCCGGCAACAGTTTCAGGGACAACATCCCCATAACCGACAGTAGCTGTAGTAATGACAGCCCAGTACACTGCATCAAAAAAGCCTAGATCACGTCGAGGCCCCTTAACAGCCTCAAAATAGTAGAATAGTACCCCATTAACAATCGTGGACAAGATAAAGACTAACGCTACAAGAACAAGCCTACTCCTAGTAACTATCACAACAAACCTTCTAAGCAGAGTCAACACAGCAGGAATCACGTATAACGCCCCAAACAGCCCCAGAAAGAAGAGGAATAATAACGTTGCTACGTATAGAGTCTACCCTCTCACCCTCCAAGCCACCACGGTACCACTATAAGCTAAAAGACCCTCACCATAATACTATCCGGATAGAACTGATGAGTGCACGTCAGCCCCGAAGCCCCAGCATGGGGGCTATGTGGGCTACGGCCGTGAGCTGACCCCTGCCATGGCTCTCTTCTCCACGGCAAAACCAGTTCTCCTTGGCTACCCATGTTCTGTGCAGATTAGCAGAGACCTACTCCACGTTGAGTGTACCAGTTAACATTTTATCTTGTTATACAATAGTGTTCTATGCGGACACAGTGTCTAGGAGGGCTAGCAGTTGCCCCAAGAAGTCTTACGTGTTGAGAACTTGAAAGTATACTATTACACTATCCGGGGCGTAGTCAAGGCAGTAGACAACGTCAGCCTTACCCTCAACAGAGGCGAAACCCTAGGCATTGCGGGAGAAAGCGGCTGTGGAAAATCCACCCTGGCATGGTCTCTACTACGCCTAGTACCGCCTCCAGGCAGGATAGTTGATGGGAGAATAGTCATAGACGGTATAGACATAACAAGGTTGGATCACGAGGAGCTTAGGAAGGTTAGGTGGCGCAAAGTAAGCATGATATTCCAGGGAGCCATGAATGCTTTGAATCCTGTAATGCCTATATGGCTCCAGATAGCAGAGCCCTTCATATACCATCTAGGGATGAGCAAGGAAGAAGCTTACACGCGTGCAGTAGAACTATTAAGGATGGTAGGCCTAGATGAGTCCTTCGCGAAACGGTACCCCCACGAGCTTAGTGGGGGCCAGAAGCAGCGAGTAGTAATAGCTATGGCTATAGCCCTCAAACCCGACGTACTAATAGCTGATGAGCCCACAACAGCTCTAGACGTAGTAGTACAAGCACAAATACTAAACCTGCTAAAGAAGCTTGTTCGCGAGACAGGAGTTAGCCTAATAATTATAAGCCACGACCTAAGCGTCATAGCCGAGCTGGCAGACAAGGTAGCAATAATGTACGGAGGCAAAATAGTCGAGTATGGGCCCTCAGAAAAGATCTACAAAAACCCCAAACACCCCTACACACAGGCACTACTCAAAGCCATACCACGCCTCCGCGCACCCAGAATGAAGCTAAGCTACATACCCGGCCAACCACCAGACCTCAGAACACCACCACCAGGGTGCAGATTTGCGCCAAGATGCGACCAGGCAATGCCTATATGCTCAAAACAGGAACCGCCACTAATTGAGGTAGATAAAGACCAGTTCGTGGCGTGCTGGCTCTACTCAACAAGCGAGAAACTCAAAAACAAAAACAACGAGTAATAGTACATGAGTGAAGACAATAGGCCTGTTCTTTTAGCTCCCTAAACACAGATAGAATTATCTTATCTCCATCATTGTAATGGGTAAAATGTGTAGAGACTTCTTTTGCGGGAAAAATACTCTGGATCATTTATTGTTCTTTGTATCTTAGTCTTGGGTTGAAGTATTCTTCAAGGCCCAGGCCCATGAGCATGAATGCTAGTACTGATAGTGATATCATTATTCCTGGTGGGAGGAACCACCACCACATTCCTAGGGTTATAGCGTTACGTATCATTGCATAGTGTATCATCATGCCCCAGCTCTTCGCAGTCGGGTCTCCAAGGCCTAGGAAGCTTAGCGATGCCTCAGTGAGCATTGCAATAGCCATCCTAGTGATGACCTCTATGATTATGATTGGGGCCACATTTGGCAGTATGTGCTTCACCAGTATCCTCCTAGAGGGTACCCCTATTGCTCTTGCAGCCTCCACGTACAACGACTCTTTCAGGCTTAGTACTGCTGAGCGAACCATCCTAGCAACGCTAGGCCACGCGGTAAGAGCTATTGCGAGTATTATACCGTAGAGCATTGGGAATGTTCCTATCCTAGTTATTACTGCTGCCAGGAATATTGTGAATAGCAGTGTTGGCATTGAGAGCCACATATCTGTAAACCTCATCAAAGCCTCGTCTACAAGGCCGCCAAAGTAGCCTGCTGAAAGCCCTATGAAGGTCCCTATGAAAGTACCAACTACTGCTGCTACAAAGCCTATGAACAGTGATATACGCGCCCCGTATATTAGCTCGCTAAGCAAGTCCTGGCCTACATCATTAGTGCCTAGTGGATGCTTGTCTGAGGGGGGCTGGAATGGCGCGCCAACCGACTCATAAGGATTGTAGGGGGCAAGGTATGGGGCGAATACTGCCATTAATACTATTGCTGTAAACAAGATTAGCCCAGTTAGTGCTGCCTTATTTCTACGGAACACCATCCACATCTCGTATAGTGCGCCTAGGTTAAGTCTCTCAGAGAGTTCTGCTTGGACACCCACAACTACCACCTCCTACCCGCTCAGCCATACTTCACTCTTGGATCAAGTACTGCGTATATCAAGTCAATTATGAAGTTGACTATTATAACGCTGGCGGCAAGTATCACCACAACACCCTGGAGTAGCCAGAAGTCACGGTTGTATATTGACTCGAAGACTAGCCTGCCAGTACCAGGGTACGAGAATACTGTCTCTGTCAGCACTGCACCGTCTATGAGGAATGCATACCTCATACCTAGAATAGTGACTATTGGTAGTATACCATTCCTAGCAACATAACTACGCTTAATTACCTTGTCTGGCAAACCCTTAGCACGCGCTGTAACAATATAGTCTTCGCCTAACACATCTATCATAGCGCTTCTCACATAGAATAGGAATGCTATTGTCTCACGGAATACTAGCACAAAGAATGGCAGCACGTAGTGCCACAAGTAGTCTCTTATGAACTCCCAGTTAAGCCCAGGTGACATGCCTGGGCTCATAGCACCGTATAGAGGCGTCCATTCAAGCTTTACTGAGAAAATGTAGAGGAACACTATTGCAAGCCAGAAGTATGGCACAGACCTAAGGAATATCGAGAGAGTCAGTGTTGTAACCTCTAGTCTTGAGCCCCTCCTCCAGGCTAGCTCTGTCCCTATACGGTATGCGAGTAGGTTTGAGATAGTTATAGACGGTACTAGTAGTGCTAATGTATATGGTAAGCGCTCAAGTATAACGTCCATGACTGGCCTCATGTAGTGCAGGGAGAACCCTAGCTCCCCCCGGAATAGGTTCTTGAGGTAATCAATGTACTGCACGTACACGGGCTTGTCGAGGCCAAATAGCCTCTTAATAGACTCAAGAACCTCAGGAGTAATACGGGGGTCATTAGCAAGCTCAGCTAAGGGGTCACCTGTAAGACGTGATAAGAAGAAGACAAGGGTAACAACTGCAAAAAATGTTATTATTGAGGTTACAATTCTGTACATAAGAAACCTCTTCATTTACTCGCGCACCCTCGTCACACGCTCACTTTTCCTTATACCTACTTTCTTCTCATGAGTAGGGCTGCAGCCGCCACCACGACTATGATGACTATGATTGCGGCTATTAGCGCGTAGTTCGGGCCTTTCTCTACTGGTGTTGTCGGCGTTGTAGCTGGTGCTGGCTGTACCGGTGTCGCTGTCGTTAGTGTCTTTACTACTGTCTGTACCACAGTTGTACCAGGCTTCACTACTGTCTGCACAACTGTCTGTACAACTGTAGCCTTCTTCTCCACTATTACTGTTGTAGGCTTTGGCTTTACTGGGCACACCTCGGGCTTCATGTAGACGTTTAGTAGTGTCAGCCTGTTGTAGATACCGCCGTCAGCTGGCTTGAACCAGCCGTCAAAGGTGTCTGAGCGGTAGGGGTTGATCATCTTTCTGTAGTATAGGACTACTATTGGCACCTTCTCTGCGAGTATCTCTTGTATCCTCCAGGCTATCTCTTTGCGCTTTTCGGGCTCGAATGTCGTCTTTAGCATCTCAGTTAGCTTATCTACCTCTGGGTCTGAGAACCTTGCCCAGTTGCCTGTGCCTCCTGGCCAGCTGTGGAACCTCCTATACAGCCATGATATGTCGTTGCCTGGGCCGCTTCCTAGCAGGTAGGTGTCGACCTTACCGTCCCTTATTAGTGGCCATACAGTCTTCCAGTCTAGCACTCTCACAACAGCCTTTATACCGCCGCCAGGTATCTGGGATAGCCACTCAGCAATCTTCTGTGCAGCTCTTACACGTATAATGTCGTAGGCTGGCGGGTAGATCTCGAACGAGAAGTCACTACCGTCTGGTGCTTCTCTCCACCCATCACCATCGACGTCCTTGAAGCCTAGCTTGTCTAGTATCTCAGCAGTCTTGTTCAAGTCGAAGTAGTATGCGTTCTGGACGTTGGGGTTGTACCACTGAGCGTTAATGCCCACGGGGGGCACTACTCCTGGGCTGCCTGGTATACCGTAGCCCATCAGTATCTCGTTAACTATAGCCTCCTTATTCACTGCAAACGCCATTGCGCGGCGGAACTCTGTTATGTTGAAGGGCCATTTTAGGTTGTTGAAGCCCCAGTGGTAGAATGTCGGCGAGGTATAGACGTGTATTGATACGCCCGGTGTGGAGAGTAGCTGTGGCACAACCTCAGCTGTTACCCAGCCATAGTAGGCATGTACCTCGCCCTTCTGTACTGCTAGCAGGGCAACGTTGGACTCTCTTATGAACACGATGACTAGCTCGTTTACGCATGGCTTCTTGAGCCAGTAATCCTTATTGGCCACGTACTTCACGTACTGGCCAGGCCTATACTCAACAATCTTGAATGGACCGCTGCCAACCAGCTCGTCTGGTATCTTAGGGGCGTACTTTGCCAGCCCGTCACCTTTCTCCTTGAGCAGTGGCTCCCATATGTGCTTGGGTAGTATGTTCATGCTGGCTAGGCCGTTGTAGATGAAGCCAGCGTCGGGAGACTTGAAGTACACCTTTACAGTATACTTGTCAACAGCCTCAGCACGGTCAACACTAGCGAAGTATCCGTGGTAGTAGGTCCACCCATACTTTGCCAAGACGTTTATCGTGAATGCTACGTCCTCGGCTGTCAGTTCTTTACCGTCATGCCACTTTATGCCATCCCTAATCTTTATTGTTAGAACCTTGTAGTCTGAAGAGTACTCCATGGATGTCGCGACTTCCCAGGTCAATGTACCGTTGACTATTCTTACAAGCCTATCATACAATGGATTTAGGACTAGTATGCTCCATGTCGAGCCTGC
This sequence comes from Pyrodictiaceae archaeon, assembly GCA_027046265.1. Lineage (GTDB taxonomy): Archaea > Thermoproteota > Thermoprotei_A > Sulfolobales > Pyrodictiaceae > QNYQ01. The sequence continues at coordinate 3,909 of JALTZF010000071.1, read as the reverse complement.
GACAAACCAGTTAAACGTGTTAGGCTCTGATGGCAGCGCAATTACTAGTTTTCCACCCTCACAGGGACACTCTTTAAGAAGCCACCTATCGTAGGACTCGGCTGTGATCTTTAATCCTCCCTGGGCGTGTGCGACACCAGCTAGGTATCCTAGGGAGGGCAAGACTACTAGTGCTACAACCAAGAATGCTATAATGTTCCTCAATGACATCTCATACCACCTCTTCGCATACCACGAATTCTCTACGGTTTAATGGGTGTATCGTGGGAGTAACTTATAAGAATATCGCTTACCCGAAAAATTAGGAGGAAAACTTTATGTATTCTCTACTCAGGAAACTGGAGCCCTCAATCTTCCCTGCTTGGAAGAGGTGGAGCAACCACGACTACTCGTTCACCAGGCTCTACAACAGCGTATCTTCGGACTCTCACAACATACCCCGCATAGGGAGTCTTGACTTCAACTGTTCCTCGTGGAGTCTCAATATATGCTACCACACTACCCTCTTCAACATACTCTCCAAGTCTAGCCTTGAGGACTACGATACCGCCTACTGGGGCTCTTACAGCCTTGAAGTCACCCAGAATAATTGGCTCACCATACTCTACGGGGTCACCCTTGAGTATGCCAAGCCACCTAGCAACATTTACCGCGCCATTAAAGCCCAGCTTGAACTCTTCACTGGACAGTCTCCCACCCTCACCTAGCTCTACTACTATTGCTGGTATGCCATGCTGTGGTGCAGCTACGTGGAGTTCCCCCGGATAATACGCGTAGTACTTCTTTACCTCACCCGCACTTGTTCTCTTCGCGAATCTAACCCCAAAGAACCTTGCCATTTCTAGCGATGAATCAGTCTTGGCTGCATAAGGCCTCTCTTCCCGCGGCTTGAACCAGCCTTCGGGCGGCGCTATTGCGTGAGGGGCATTTGCCCCATCACTAGCAGCTGTATGTAAGTCGAGCACGTAGTCAGACTCGAGAACAAAGTTGTTGAATATAGTGCCTGCAAGTCTCTCCGAAATATTGCCCTCAAGGTCTCCGGGCCATACACGGTTCATGTCGAGGTGATCTATGAAGCCCCACCTACGCTTATGAAGCACTGCTACAGGGTTGTGTATGGGGACAACTACTACCGCGCCACGCTCCAGCTCGTCAGGGCCAAGCTCTTTGGCCAATCTCAAAGCCACATAGATACTTGTGACCTCATCCCCGTGAGAGCCTGCGCCAACATAGAGGACAGGGCCCTCCCTAGGGCCAGTAATGACAGTATAGTAGATCTCTACGTCCCAGCCAACAGAGAGGTTGGAAACCACGAGGGTGTCACTCGCCTTCTCTCTTGGCCCAAAATCTCTGCCAGCAACGCGGACAATAGGCTCCAACAATAGTGCACCGAGAGGAACACCTTACACTAGTGGGGCTACTAAAAATGCTTGGCTACAGGCTATCTAGGAGGTTAGGTGGATTAATAGGGGTGCACCACGCTACGCTATACACCATTGACCTCTATTTGATCAATTATTCTACTTATAGAGCCAACATGCAACACGGTGTCCAGGCTTCACCTCTACTAACCCCGGATCCTCTGTCTCGCAAAGCCTCTTTATCTCCTTAGCAGCGTTATCATAAGCTACACATCTCGGCCTAAACCTGCAGCCTGGCGGGAGCCTTATCGCTGTAGGTATCTCACCTTTGATGGGTACCTCCCTATACTTTAGCCTAGCCTCAGGGTCGGGGTCTGGTATTGCGGCCATGAGGGCCTTTGTGTAGGGATGGAGAGGATTGAATACTAGCTCGTCGGCGCTAGCCTCCTCTACTATCTTCCCAAGATACATTATTGCTATCCTATCACAGATATGCCTAGCCAAGGCAAGGTCGTGTGTTATGAAGAGTTGGGCTAGGCCATACTTCTGCTTTAACTCATCAAGTACTTCGAGTACCTCAGCTCTTATCGAGACATCAAGCATTGAGACGGGCTCATCAGCAACTATGAACCTTGGATTCATAACTAGCGCACGCGCAATAGCCACACGCTGTCTCTGACCACCACTAAGCTGGTGAGGGTACCTTGTCGCGAATTCCTGGGGTGGAATCAGCTTGACAGCCTCCAGTGCACGGTATATTATCTCGAGCCTCTCCTCCTTAGTAGAGCCTATATTATGCGTCAACAAGGGCTCCTCAAGTATCTCAACAACCCTCATCCTAGGGTTAAGACTGCCAAAAGGATCTTGGAAGACTATCTGGAACTCCCTCCTAAGGGGACGCATGTACTTCTCTGGAACACGATAGACATCAATGACCCTAGAGTCCTTGTCTACGACCGCTTCAGGAGCATGCCTACTAACTTCCTCGAAGACCTCCCTGCTAGGCTTAACATACACACTTCCCCCGATTACAGCACCCCTTATCAGCTTAAGCAACGCCCTACCAGTCGTCGTCTTCCCACACCCGCTCTCTCCTGCAAGACAAAAGACCTCGCCTGGCTTAACCTCGAAGGTTATCCCGTCAACAGCCCTGACGTAGAGCGGGGGCTTCCTCGTTATCAGCTCCACAAAAGACCTGCGAACAGGATACCACACCTTAAGATTCTCAGCCCGCACAACAAAACCATTACCGGGCAAACACTGTGCCACCAAGCAGTGTTCTAACAGTCCCCTACACTACTTAAAACCCTAACTATCAGTAATCAGGCACAACACCAAGAACACGCGATCCTAATTAGATATAAGCCGAAGGTTTAATGCCACGCCTACAAAATCAATGATCCTTACTTAGCTCACTTTGATAAGTCTTGACCTCGTCTTGTACCTATGAATACTCTCTAGCCCAACTACATGGATCTCAAAGGGGTCCTCAATGCCGTGCTCCCAGAGGAGAGCTATGATCTTCTCTGGCTTCTCACGCGTAACCACCAGTACATCTATGTCACTTGAGTACGTGTAACTAACATCAGCAACAGATCCGAACAGGTAGACTTCTGCACGGGGATCAGCCTTGCGGACAGCACGGACTACCCTCTCAAGATACTCATCCAGCTCCTCAAATACTCTTCTCCTACGCCTAGCCTCCCTGGCCAACAGGTCCTCCAAGACACTTAACCACCTCATCTATGACACTCTTAAGCCTCTTCACCTCGTTCTCCTCAAACACTCTAGGAGTATACCTAGAAGTTATATAGATGTCTTCAAGTGCTGCTAGCTCAACACTATACTTCTCATACTTCTCAAGAACCTCGCTCACAGTATCCGAGAGCCTTGGCTCAGCCTCCCAATAAGGCGTAGTAAGCGCCTAATACTGTGAGTTCTAGGATATCCAACTCCTAGCCTTACAAGGAGAGCCTTTAGGAAAAGTTGGAGAGACTGCTCTAGACTAAAAGCAGCCAAGTCATAGTATCCCTTCTCCATCTGCATAAGTGCAGTCTCATAAAAGCCACGGGAACGCCTTAAAAGAACCTCATATTCTTCACGTGAACTCAAACCCTGCTATCACCACACAAGCATAGGAGGCTAACAACCCCTATACACTTACAGCTCCCACCTAGCGTGCTCCTCCTATGCAGCCTAGTCTAGTATACCTTAAAGCCTAGTGGCTCCTCATCCAGCTCGACTACTTCGACTTCGACCGACTCTACTCTCGCAGAGGGCAGTGACTCAAGTTTCTTGATGAACTCTCTTACCTTATCCTCCTCTCCTACAACCACGGCTTCAACATGGTCATCAACATTCCTAACGTGGCCTCGTAGCCCAAGCCTTGACGCTACTATCCTTGCTGACCACCTGAAGCCCACACCCTGGACTTTGCCCCTAAAAACTATCTTGTACCCCTTAACCACGACTGGCACCCCCAAGGGAGGACTCGCGCTGTATTGTTAGCTTACCGCCCATCTCCTCGTCCTCTACATGATTAGTGACG
>JALTZF010000070.1 GCA_027046265.1 Pyrodictiaceae archaeon | reverse complement strand
AGTTTCATGGTCGTAGCCCGGCCTTCTCGAGGCTGCTCCCGCTATACCCCTAAAAACCCTTGTCCATTGTGACTAGTTCTCCCCCAGGCCTTACCGCTATAGCCGCTATGGCCAAGTCTGTTGCTTGCTGGGGCTTACCCATCTCTACTAATGTTATGCTGTAGCCTATGGGCTAAGTATGGCCTATTAGGGTTTCCTCTCTCCTCTCTTCTTCCCGGTTAATGCTACTATTATTGCTAGGAGTGATACTGTTATTGCTGCTATTGAGAGGGATGAAGCCCAAAATGATTCCCTGGGGCAGGTGGTGAGGGTTATCTCTACTGTCCTGGTAATGGTTGTGGCTGCTTGTGCTCTGGTTGTAGCGTTACTGGCTTGGCTGGGATGGGTGATTGTTGTGGTTGTGGCTTGTTTTTCTCCCCACCCGCTTTCTCCAGTAATGTTTTCTACTGCTTTGTTGCCAGCCATGTCTACAGCGAGTATGGTGGCTTCCTCCATCATGCCCGCGGGCAGCTTGAATGTGTATTCTTTCGTGCCTGAGAAGCTCTTTAGGCTACACTTCTGGCCGCCAGTGTATGGATACATTGTCACGTTATAGGGCTGCAGAATAACCTCTAAGACAGCTGTCCCGTTACTCTCTCGGAGCAAGTTCACTAAGTCATAGTAGTAGGGTGCCCAGTAAGCTTGACTCAGCGATTGAGGGTGGGGGGTAAGCTCGGTTCCAAGGTAGAAGAGCCGTGTACCAGTACTAGTATCGGCTACATCCAGTTCAACGTGTAAAACCATGTTGGAGGATACTGGTATGATGGGAGATACATTCTTCAATCCTATTCTCACATAGCCTTCTGGAGCCACACTCCCTCCTTGCGCTTTGCAACCTATACAGTAGAGCATGTTATCAGTCTTATTGAAGACTATCATGCTAGGTACTTCGACCCATCCCTCTAAGGCGTAGTCGGTTCCATTACAGGTAAATGTCGCATTAAACTCTATGAAAACAGTTGGCTCTACCCTGTCCCCAAAGCCGCTAGTAGCCACGGCAACAGTGGTTGTAGAGAGTAAGAGTAGAATTAGGAGAAGCAGCAGAGATACTAGCACTTTAATCCTAGCAGCTGGCAATTCATACCTCACCGGGGTCTTAAAAAACTAAGAAAGAGGGCTTTTAAAAAGCCTATACGCCCCTAAGGGGAAACTAATATGCATATAGATTAATAATTTGTCTTTGCGTGTTTATAGGGCTCGCATTGGCTGGAATGGGACAGAGTTAAAAGGCGTGAAAGAGCCTCCTACGTTAAACCAAGTTCTATATTTTATTTGTGGCCAGAGACTAGACTTTTACGATGATAGTTTGCCGTGTTTTCTCGTGAATTCTTTATCGTAGACTATGTTGGATGTGTCTTCTCTCACAGTTTCTAGGAAGTCTATGAGTTCTCTGTCTCTTGTGAGGAAGTATAGTCTGCGTGTTTTTGCTGTAGTGTAGAGGAGTAAGTCTATGAGGTCTTTGAACCCCTTCCTGCGTAGCTCTAGCGCCTTCATGTACCCTGCAACTGTGGGGTGTGTTATCCTGAATGTTTCTCTGATAGATTTTAGTCCAAGTACTACTCTCTCCCTGTCATAGCTTATTCTCGAGAGCTTACCTAGGATCTCGAGTATGCTGAAGGGTGTGTAGTAGATCTCGGCTTTCCCTGACTTATAGAGTTTCTCTAGTATGGCTAGTGGCTTCTCTACATCCTCTACTTCGACACCTATTACTGGTAGTAGGTATGTTGTGTCTAGGAGTATTCTAGTCTTGCTCATTGAAGAGTTCATCTTGCATCTCCTCAGACTCCCTCTCAAATTCTTCGAAGCCTACCCGGGCAAACTTTGGGCGTCTCAGTGCTAGCTCAAAGGGGTCAGGTATGACTTCTAAGACTATCTTATTGCCCTTCACTCTCAGCTTCACAGTGGTACCCTCCTTTATGCCAACAGCCTCAGCTATGCCCTTAGGTATGTAGAGCATATTCTTCCTGCCTACCCGCGTCCTAGCAACCAGGCCCACCCAGCTCACCCAGGACAATGTACGTGGTACTAGATAGTAAAGAATCTTTCTAGGCAAAAGTCTTGGCGCCCGGTGCCAAGGACAAGAATCTAGACCCAAGGAGTATAGTGTCAGAAGTGTGCCTCCCGAGGGTTCCGCCTATAAAAGATAAAGTGCTCTACGGGACTTAGTGCTGGCCCTGTTGTCCTAGAGTTCTGAAGTTGTTGGTATTGGGTATGTTTATAGCTTGGATCTATCTATGTATTACTGGTGTGTGTTATGAGTGTTGTGATACATGTTCGTATCCCGAGGAGGCTTAAGGAGAGGTTGGAGGAGCTTGGTGTGAATATTTCTGAGGAGGTTCGCCGGTTGTTGGAGGAGAGGCTTCGCCAACTTGAGTTGGAGAGGCTTGTAGAGGAGTTGGAGGGGGAGCTTAGTAGTGCTTGGAGGGTGGGGGATAGTACTAGCCTGATAAGGGCTGACCGTGAGGAGGGGGGTTTGTGAGGGTTGTAGCGTGGCGGTGCTTGATGCTTCGTTTCTAGTGAAGCTTGTTGTGAGTGAGGAGTGTACCTGGTCTGCGTTGAGGGAGTTGCGGTACTGGCTGCCAGGGCTGAGGAGTTGCATGCTCCCTGTGTGGCTTTGGCCGAGGTTCTTAATGCTGTGTGGAAGCACGCGCGCCTCTTCCGTGACCTAGACTTGGAGGAGGCTCGTAGGGCTCTACGGAGGCTTCAGCGGCTCCAGCAAGTACTAGTCTTGCATGGCGTTGAGGAGCTTACGGGTGAAGCCCTAGACAAGGCGTTAAGGTACGGCATAACATTCTATGAGGCCCTATATGTTGCCCTAGCAGAGCAGCTAGGACAGACCCTCTACACCTTCGACACCAAGCTGGCGGGCAGGCTCAGGAACGTAGATGCTGGGGCTAAAGTGGTCGTGCCCCATTGCTAGAGGCTTCTCTGGCACCAATACTAAGGAGGTCCTTCTCCTACCTTCTCCTAGGTGGCCCAGGCTGCTTGAAGAGCTACTATATAATATGCCACTATATACGTTGCATCGTGCCTACAAGGCTATTCATGGGTGAGCCTGTGTCTACGATTGTCATCTCTGTCCAGGCTAGGCAAGAGCTTAAGGAGGAGGCTGAGAGGCTGGGCATTGATGTTAGAGCTTTTGTGGCTAGGGGAGTTCTTCTGGTGTGGCTAGGTTGTTTCTGGGCAATCTTTTCTCCTCTATGAAGCGTACAAGCTTCTCGTCGACTGTTAGGAGGGTGAGGCCGTTGGCTAGGGCTGTTGAGTAGAGGAGGTTGTCAACCATGTCCCTGTGCCCTAGCATGTACATTTTGACAGCTTGTTCTACAGCCTTGCCTGTGAGGGGTGCATGCCTCATGCTCTCCCTGATGGCTTCGACGCCCTCCACAACCCTTTCTACATCGCTGCTAGGCCTGTTCTTTAGGGTCTTTACAATCTTCCAGA
>JALTZF010000069.1 GCA_027046265.1 Pyrodictiaceae archaeon | reverse complement strand
GGTAATGGTAGCGCAAATGGTCTACAACTAGCCCCCTAACATAGCTTGACACATTATCTATACTCCATATTGGTGGCTCAGTAGTAGTATTGACATGTAATCCTGAACCGTAGAACGGTATCGTCCTCACAGGCCATGGACGTGGTATAACTGTTAAGTCGTAGAATGCCATTGGGCGGGGGCCAGCCCACCCTTTAACTCCTTCTAAGACTTCTACATTAATGTACTCTGGTGGCTTCTCGTAGTATTGCCTAGAAACACCGTCTACATCACCTATTAAGACTACTATATCGTCTGCCTTTATCCCCTCTTCTTGGATTACGGCATTAGTCAGGTTCCATAGGAAGTCATAGAAGTCTCTGAGCCTAAGCCATTTGATTACGAGGTTACGCTTTGTAGCATATTCTTTAGCCCAGCTTGGCACACCCAAATCCTCATAGTGTTCTGCCATCCATTCTTGCAGCCTATCTAGTGCCCAGCTGGGAGCATAGAGATAGCTTATACTGGCATTAAGCCCTATAGTGCATTCAGGCGAGGTCATTGTCTCGTTGAAGAACTCTTGTGTAAAGTTTCCTAGCATGCTATAAGAAGGGTCATAAGCTATTACTGCAACATTAAGGCTAAAGATTATATTAACTTTACCCTTATCACTTTCACTATGGGCTGTCAAAGGTAGAAGTGTGAATGCATAAAGTACTAGTAAGAGCGTGACACTGAATAGTCTACTGGCCTTACTAGTACCACTAGTATACAATGTAGAGTACCCATCTATCAGAGCTATTATAGAAAATATAAATCAATGTCCCGTAAACTATGTTTATTCATCTGGTGCACACTATCTCTACTGTGATGATGCTGGCCTGTACTTAGGCCTACCCAGGGGATGCTGAGGCCTGGGGGATCAAAACTGAGACCCCCCACCTACTACGGGCAAAATGACTACTACGAAGATAACTTATTTAACGCAATGAAAGCTTATCATAATTAACATGGGTTGAAGCAGGCCATGGAGAAACTTGATCTGCGCGGTAGAGAGTGCCCAGAGCCATATATCATTGTCATGAGGAAGTTTATGAACATGAAGCCAGGCGATAGCATGGAGGTTCTTATGGATTCCTGGAAATGTGCATTCTTAGTTGTTGAAAGCATGAAGGCTGTAAAGATGGGCAGTGTTAATATAGAAAAGGAGGATAACTATTATGTTATCAAACTTACTAGGCTAAAGTAGCCCCCAACTATAATACATTCTCTATTCTCTAACTGTTGTTGCTTGCTAGAGTTGTTGTCTCACTTGTTAACACTTCAAATAGTATATTTTAAATATCTGTGAGATTTAAGATATTATTAGTTCTGAAGAAACCTTTATTTAACGCTGTTAAAGTTATTCATGAATACCAGAGAGTTAACTCGGGTTAAAGGTAGGGAGGGGATGTAGTTGGATTGTCGTTCAAGCCTACATTAAAGACGTCAATAGTATTAAGGCATGGCAGAGAATGCAATATACGGATAGAACTCATACCAATAGAGTCGCTAAGACCGCATGAGCAAATAGTTGATGACCATGTAGAGGAGCTGCTTGAGGATATTCGTAGAAGAGGTATTCTCATTAAGCCCATACTTGTTGACGAGAAGACATTAACGATACTTGATGGTCACCATCGTGTCGAGGCTTTGAGAAGACTGGGAGCCAAGTATGTGCCAGCAGTACTAGTTGATTATGATGACGAGTGTGTAAGTGTTGACACGTGGAGGGATGGGTGGAAAGTTACTAAGAATCTTGTGAGGGCGACTGCTCTCAGTGGCAGACTTCTACCTCCCAAGACTAGTAGGCACATAACACGTTTTAAGATACCCGAATTGAATGTTCCTCTTCGCGTACTAATTGAAGGTGGAGAGGTGTGAGGTAAATGGTTTTACTCGTGCCTATTGAGGGGGTTAGGCCAAAAAGGAAAATAGAACTGAAAGAAATTCTTAGTGTTATGGCTGAAATACTGAGCAAGTGGGGGGTAGATAAGCCAGTAGTAGTGAAGGATAATGAAGTGTTAGACAGAGAGGAAGTCTTAGAGGCTTTGAGAAAGCTCGGAGTCAGATATGTTCCCATTAAGCGAGAAGACGAGCAAGACTATTTCACTGCATTAGATCACCTCGGTTTCTACGACGATATAAAACCTAGCCCACTACGTGTGTTCAATAGTACGCTAGAACTTCTCTACAAGAACTGGCCCACACCACTAGTAAGGCTTAACAGTTTATCAACAGGAAAGATACGTGTATGGGCTAAGCTCGAGGCCTACAACCCGTATAGTAACAGTGTTAAGGATAGGATTGGCTGGTATATGGTTAAGAGGTATGTTGAAGAGTATGGCGAGATAAGGAAGATCTACGAGGCGACTTCGACTAACACTGGGATGGCTCTAGCAGCTATGGGGGCCATAATGGGGTTTTCCTCCAAGTTATACTTGCCAGCAAGCATACAGAAAGCGAGTGATATACTCTTAAAGGCTCTTGGAGCAGAAGTTGTGAGAAAGCCTAAGAGCCTTACTGTAGAGTTCATAGACGAAGTCCAGGCTGACGCTGAGAGAGACGGGGCGGTCAACCTTAACCAGTTCGAGAACGATGCCAACTTCGAGGTCCACCTACGCTATACTGCCAAGGAGCTAGACTTACAGATGCAGAGTGCAGGTATAAGAGCTAAGGCCATTATTGGTGGCATAGGTACTTCTGGACACTTGTCAGCAATAACTTTCTACTTCAAGAACAAGCTACACAATACGATAAAGATCTATGCTGTACAGCCAGCACCGGGCGAGACTATACCTGGCATAAGGCGTGTTGAGACTGGGATGAAGTGGATACATTGGTCAAAACCAGACAGAATAGTTGACGTCACAAGGGACGAGGCTATAGAGGGTGTACTGAGTGTTGCCAGGAGAGACGGCATACTAATAGGCTTAAGCAGTGGTGCTGTAGCTTCTGCCTTCAAGAAACTCGTAGAGGAAGGCGTAGTTGAGGAAGGTGACTACATAGCAGTCTTCCCAGATCACGGATTTAAGTATGTAGAGCAGCTACAAGCATACTTTGAGAAAAAGAGAATCTAGACATGCGTCTTACGTCCTCCTCTCTTGTACATATTTTTTTCTCTAAGCATCTCTGAGTTCTATGTTTGTATCTACTAGCACGAACGTCATTGTGCGTTTGTCGTCTGTTACTAGGACAGGGATGCCTTGAGCATCAACTAAGTACAATGTATTACCCATCGCTGTAGGACAAACATACTTCTTTGCCGCGATCTTTGTAAAGCCTAAATCAACTTTTTCTATGCCCTCATAACTACAATCTTTCTGCTTCATGTACTCATCATTTATTACTAGTTCACCCTTCTCAACCCATGTTACATTCTCTACACTCCGCCTTTCCATCCCCATTACTGAGCCTTCCGTTCTGATCTTCACTTTGTAGTGTGTACTATTCTCATCAAGTATTTCTACACGGTACGTGACTTCTAGGCCCATACCTGTAGCGTTATATACTAGATATGTTCCTGGCC
>JALTZF010000068.1 GCA_027046265.1 Pyrodictiaceae archaeon | reverse complement strand
GCTGTCCCTGTTGTATGTATGAAGTTTGTTGTGAGAGTTAAATTGTTATGTTTAGTTTAAACTTATTGGATAAAAATATTAGGCAAAAAGAACTAGGATATATTCTCGGGGCCTATTAATTATGGGAAGAATCCGTTTACCCTCTGATGTAAAGATTGCAGAGGTAATCATAAAGAGTCCGCGGAATAGCTTCTTCTCAAAAATTAGTAAGCTCGCTTCTGCTCGTCTCGTCTTAGAGGTTAACCCTATTCCAGACCAAAAGAAGTATGTTGTATTTGCATACTCTTATGGAAGGTCTTTTGACAACTATATCTCGTTGCTAATAAAGAGTGATGTCACACTGAAGAGAAGCAAGATATTAAGGATAAAGTACTGGGAGGATAATGGACTACAGTTTATATATGCGTTGAAGGCTCGATGTGAATTCTATAGAATAGCTGAAGACAATAACATAGCTATTCTATCACCCTACATGTTTGATAAGGGTGCCAGAAAATTCGTAGCATTGGGAGATGAGAAGGACTTTATGAACTATGAAGATAAACTGTTGGGATACTATGGCGAGGACAACGTGGTCTTGAGGTATATAGATACTGCTGACAGGCTAGGAAGGCTCTTAGCCCAACACTCTCCACTGGGTATCGTGCTAGATAAGCTGACTAGTAAGGAGCTTAAAGTCCTCAATCTAGCCTATAGTAGTGGGTACCTTGACTATCCACGAGAAATAAGCCTAGAGACTTTAGGCTCAAATCTGGGCTTATCTAAAGTAACTATAAGCATTCATCTCAGGAAGGCATTCAAAAAGATTATAGAGGAAATTATGCGCTTTAATGAGCAGTAAAGCATTGTCCAACAGCGAGAGCCTAGATCCAGGTTTCGGATTTTTAGAAGGACTGTTTAGCCTAACATGGAACAGTTTCTATTACAAGTATAATTAAAACTCTTCTTAAAACAACTAAAACAGCAGTCCCAGTCTGCGGGGTCAACATACTATGGACAATATTTTTCGGGAGTTTACTTCTGGGGTAATAACTGCCCTAGTAACACCCCTAACACCAGATTATGGCATTAAGAAAGACTGCTTAGAGGATCTAATAAGGCTGCAATTGAGGAATGGGGTAAAAGGCTTCTTCATACTAGGCACTTATGGTGAGGGAATAGCCCTCCACCCCTCAAGAAGAAAAGAGTTTGTAGAGGCCCTCCTCGATGTCACCCCTAGTACTGTGCCTATCATAGTCAATGTTTCATCCCCCTCTGTAGAACTCTCGCTCGAACTCGCTAAACATGCAGCAGACATAGGCTGCAGTGCTGTTGCCTCGTTGCCTCCACTATACTACAAGCCTGACATGGATGGGCTAAGTAGCTACTTTAAATACCTGTCAAAAGCTGACATACCAATACTAATATATAATAATCCTCCAAAACAAGGGTATGACGTTAATGTACAAGTCTTTGAGACTATAGCACAAACAGTGGATAGTATTAAAGGTATTAAAGATTCGAGCGGGCGTATAGAGAGGATACATGATCTTGTGAACAAGCTTACTAACAAGTACTTTATCGCGGCAGCCAGAGACTCCTTACTACTCTACTCTTTCCTACTTGGTGCAAACGCACATATCTGTGGTATATGTAATGTTATGCCAGAAATTGCCTCAAAAATACACCAATATGCGTCTGAAGGCCGAGTCGAAGAAGCTGTGAGGCTACAACACGTAATAACAATGCTTAGGAGTATTATCAAGGGGTTTACTGTTGAGAGCCCTGCTATAGTTAAGGAGCTTTTACGAATGCGTGGAATAGATGTTGGCTTACCTATACTGCCTCTTAGGAGGCTTAGCGATGGAGAGGTTAGAATGTTAAAGGATGCAATTAGACCAATAATAGAAAATGTTATCACGTTATTTGACTCTGAATACAGCTGGGAACTATAGGAGGAAGTATTATGAGGAAAATAGACTTTGTTTCTCTAGGAGAAGTCATGGTCCAGTTCAACCCTCTTACGCCAGGTCCTCTAAGGTACGTCAAATACTTTGAAGTGCATGTAGCTGGGACTGAGGCCAACATGCTCATAGGCTTAACCAAGCTTGGGTACAAGACAGGGTTAATAACTAGAGTCGGGGATGACGAGTTTGGTAGACTCATAATCAACTTCTTGCGTGGCGAAGGCGTGGATGTCTCGCAAGTGAAGATAGACTATGAGGCTCCTACAGGCGTATACTTTGTCCAGCGCCACTACCCGGTACCAGGCAAGTCAACTGTATTCTACTATAGGCATGGCTCAGCAGCAAGCAGGCTTTCGCCAGAAGATGTTGACGAGGAGTATGTAGCTAGCTCAAATGCTGTCATAATTACGGGTATAACACTAGCTCTGAGCGAGAGTTGCCGTAGTGCCGCTAGGAAAATGTATGATACTGCATTAGCCTATGGTAAAGACGTTATTTTTGATACTAATATAAGGCTGAAATTGTGGCGTCAAGAAGACGATGCGCGGAGAAACATTGGCTTGTTCCTTAAGTCCAGGATAGTGTTTACTAATATAGAGGACTTGGGTATATTGTTTCCAGGATTAGACGTAATTGATGCTGCTAAGAAGATTATAGGTAAGGGAGCAGAGATTGTTGTGGTGAAAATGGGGCCAGAAGGAGCTATGGCTGTCAACAAAAACTTCAAAGTCTACAAGTCATCAGCATTCAAGGTTCCACACGTAGAGGATGTCATAGGTGCTGGTGACGCTTTTAATGCAGCATTTATAGCTTCAATATATAGAGGAGATAATGTAGAGAGAGCACTACTCTACGCTAATGCTGCAGGTGCACTTGCAGTCACTGTTAGAGGTGATGTAGAGGCCCAGCCCTCATGGGGGGACCTTGAGTTATTTATTGAGTCACAGAAGAGATCTATTATTCTTAGATAACGTCAAATATTATATCATCCTAAACAATCTTTTTGCCAGGTAATAGGAGCGCTTTAAAGAGGTATGTGGATTAAAAAGAGGAGTTTTATGGTTGTCCTTGCAAGAGCGTGCATGGCTTAATCCATGACGACTACTGGTCTTCCCAGCACCTTGCCTTTTCTAAGATCGTCTAGTGCTTGGTTAATGCTGTCAAGCCCCTTGTATACTGTGATTACTGGTTTGACCTTGCCTTGGGCTATTAGTCTAAGGCTTTCAGCGATATCAAACCGTGTAAAGGCTAGTGAAGCTATGACCTTCTTTTCTAGTAGCCCCCACTCAATTACTGGCAAGCACAGCTTGCCTGGCGGGTAGCCTATTAGTACTAGTGTACCTCCTTTCCTCAATGCGTCAAATGACTGCTCGTAAGCCTTCATATCTGTTGGCACAAAGTTTAGCACTATGTCGGCGCCATCCCCGGTAATCTTCTTTATCTCCTCAACAGGATTAGTCTCCCTAGCATTGACAACATGATCGGCCCCGACTTCTTTTGCCTTCTTGAGCTTGAACTCTGACCTGCCTACAGCTATGACTGTACATCCCTTTGCTTTTGCTATCTGGATAGCGTTAAACCCTAGGGCTCCAACGCCCCAGACAACCACTACGTCACCTTCCTGTGCATTAACCATTCTTAGTGCCTTAAACGGTGTAGCTATGGCATCTGTTGCTGCTGGAGCATATTCCCATGGAACACCTTCTGGGATCTTAATTACATGGCTAGCTTTTGCTAGGACGTACTCTGCATATCCTCCATACACATGCCTGCCAGTCTCAACAAGATTTTCACATAAGTGCTCTTCACCACGCCTACAATACCTGCACCTACCACAGGTATGCCAGAGCCAGGAGAGGACAACTCTATCGCCAACCTTGAGGTCTTTTACGCCAGAGCCTACAGCGTAGACTTCTCCTGCAATTTCATGCCCTAGAACAGCAGGCATACGTGGAGGAGGCGGGAATTCGCCGTCTATAGTAGCCAAGTCTGTGTGGCATACACCCACAGCCCTAGTCTTGAGTAGGACTTCATCGTATCCAGGATCAGGAAACTCTATTTCCTCGATTACAAGAGGCTTCTTTACTTCTTTAAAGAATGCAGCTCTACCTTTAACAGGCAAGAAGTACACCTAATTTTTATACTGTCCTAAGATGAATATAAGCCTTATATAATACTATGTTCTAGCAAACGTATTTAGTCTGGGTTGACTATAAAACATTTAGTCATGTGGGACAGGTGTACTACTTTGAAAATAATTGATTCTCACATGCACCTAGGCGAGTGCAGGATTTTTGGGTTGAACATAACTGAGGAGCAGCTTGTCGAGTACTTTGATAAGTACAAGATAACAGCTGCAATAGTCCAGCCGTTCCCTGGCGCTCCAGATCCCAGAGAAGTCCATGACCGCATTTACAGGCTTGCCAAAAAGCTAGAGAATAGAGTGTATGGTATGGCTAGTATAAACCCTCACTTAGGCAGAGATGTTGTCGGTAGAGAGCTGGAGAGGGTTCTAGGAGATCTCGGGTTTGTAGCCATAAAACTGCATACTGCTGGCCATGCTGTTTCGCCAACAAACCCGGCCGCTAGCATTGTTTTTGAGTATGCTGCTAAGTACAAGGTCCCAGTAATGGTTCACACAGGGCCAGGCCCATTCTCTGACCCTATGAGTGTTGCACCACGCGCAGAAGAGTATACTGACGTGAAAATTGTGCTCGGACATGCTGGGTTTGAGGTTTATGCTGCTGGAGCACTATGGCTAGCAAAGAAGTATGATAATGTGTACCTAGAAATATCATGGACTCCTGTTTACTGGTTGTCAGCAATGATTAATGAGGTTCCTGGTAAGGTGTTGTTCGGCACTGATCTCGTCGAGAACACACCAGTGGAACTAGCGAAAATAGAGTCTCTAAACCTAAAAGATGAAATAAAGGAACTTATACTCTACAAGAATGCTAAAGAAGTCTTTGGGCTACCCATCTAATTCCTCACCATATAACTATATTTTTATTACAGTGCCTCCTTAGTCGCGGCTTACTAGAGTTTTCCAGGCCTGCTAGGTATTGCTGGAAAGCACATTTTACCTACTTTTATGTTGCAGATAGAACTCGTTCATTACACTGCTTATAAGTATGTATTAATGTGTATATAAATGGTGTAATGACTGTGGGAGAAGAAGTTGATAAGTCACGTCGCTACTTCTTGGTGACAATAGGATCAGCTATTGTTGCTCTTGGTGTGGGATACGCTATTGGCCGGGTAACTGCGCCAGCTAAAGTGACAGAAAAGATTGTAACAAAGATAGTCACCACTACAACAACTAGAACAGAAACTGTGCCAGCAACAGGAACAACGCCAGTATCTCCTACTCCAACGCCAACAGGGCCAGCAGGATTGAGCGGTGTGGCTGCGAGAGCTGTTCAGGGTGTTAAAGACCTGATAAATAGGGGTGTTGTTAAGCCTGGTACGACAATGAGAATACTGCATGTTGCAGGGTCTAGAGCTAACCTGGAGAAGGCTATAGAGTTGTGGAGTAAGTATGTTCCAGAGATAAAAGTAGAGCTAATAACTCTAGGCCAAGAGCCTGATGTATACAATAAAGCCATGCAAGAGGCAGTCACTAAAACAGGCACATTCGATGCCGTCACAATCTTCAGCACTTGGCTCGGCGACCTCGTGGAGGCCGGCCTAGCTAAGCCACTAGACGAATACTACTCAAAGTATGACCCCGGCTATACAGGCCCCTGTGCACCCATAACTCCACTAAGAGACTATGTGACCATGTATAAGGGACACAGGTACTCACTTGTCCTAGACTCAGACGTATTCACTCTCTCCTATAGGAAAGACTTATTGAATAACCCAGATTACGCCAAGGAGTTTGAGAGTCAGTACGGTATGAAACTCAAGGTTCCCGACACATGGGAAGAACTGATAAAAATGGCGGAATTCTTCACCAACCTAAAACTCAAGGCGCCAAGTGGGGGCAGGGTATGGGGAGCTTACTTCTATGCTGAGCCACGATTTGCCGCCTACATAACATGGCTAAACATATTCATAGAGGCTGGCGGGATACCATTTGACCTTAAGACTATGGATCCAAAAGTAGATAGCCCTGAGGGAAGATACGCCTTTGACGTAATGCTAAGGCTAAAACCGTACATGCCCCCTGAAGCCATAACAGCCTCTTGGGCTGACCTATACGACAAATTCATCAAGGGCGAGACAGTATTCACTGCAGCATGGCCATCACTGACAAAAGAAGCTCATAGGCCTACATCTCTTGTAAAAGACAAGGCAGGCTCAGCTCTAATGCCTGGCGTTGAAGTCGAAGTAGGCGGAACAAAGAAGCTAGTTAAGGCTGCTCCTAACCCCGTAAACTGGGTAGTTATAGTATCAAACTATAGCAAGCACCCCGAGCTCACATACCTCTTCTTCCAGTTTGCAACAGCACCAGACATAGGCTTGGAGATGGTGCTTCAAGGAGTAATCTTAGATCTCTTCAGGAGGTGCTGGTTTACTGATCCAAAGTATAGAGCTAAAGCAGCACAAGGATACGGAGAAGAGTTCCTTGATGTATACATGAAGAGTATAGAGATCTCGTACCCAGACCTACTAATTAGAGGAGGGCCTGAGTACTTAGCAAAACTCACAACAGAGGTAAACGCTGTAATGGCTGGCACCAAGGATCCGGAGGCTGCACTAAGCGATGTAGCAGCTGAGTGGGATAGTATAACTAAGAAGTATGGTGTTGACTCACAGTTAGAAGCTTGGAAGAGCTTAGCCCAGTTATTCCCAGAGGACGTGAAGAGTGTCTGGAAGGCTAAGGGCTATATGTAACCACTTCTTTTACTTGTAAATAAAACCCCCTCTCTTTTTATCTCTAAATAAAACTCGTTCTAGCTATAACATTAAAACTACATGGCTATTAGTTAGTATATTGAGAAATGTCAGAACATCTGCAAACAGTATTTTGGACAATTACTAGAGAGCGTGGTGCTCATTAATGACTGATAGGCCTGCACCACGATCAATTAAGATACTGGCTAACTTGCCCCTAAATGCACTACTTTATGCTGTACTAATCATACCCTTCCTTCTGATGATATACTTGGCTTTCCTCAAATGGAACCCTGCAGGAGGATATGAGTGGTGGCGTGCTCCACTAATAGGACTGGCTAACTTCCATAAGGCACTTCATGATAGCAGGTTTTTGAGTTCTCTTGGTAGGACTATAGCTTATGTAGCTATTGTTGTGACCATAGAGTTTCTCTTAGGCTTATTGTTGGCATACTTATTGCTCGAAAAGTTTCCGGGAAAGAAGCTGGCAATAGCAATTATAATATACCCGTTAATGCTTCCCCCTGTTGTTGTAGCGACAATATTTTATCTCATGTTCCAGGATTATGGGCCAGTTAACAATATATTTCTCAGGAGCATTATTGGAGAAAAAGCACTCGGTATTCACTGGTTTCTAAGGCCTGATACAGCATTCATATCACTAATAATAGCAGATATATGGCAATGGACGCCATTCATATTCTTAATCATGTACTCTGCATTGTCAGCAGTTCCTAAGAGGCTTATTGAAGCTGCACAAGTACTTGGGGCAAGCAACTTTTACATATTTTGGCGGATAAGACTACCACTAATTAAGCCACTAATAGTCATTGCAATAGTTCTTAGGGCTCTAGAGGCATTCAAGGTATTCGATTACGTCTACATAATGACTGGCGGTGGGCCAGGGACTTCTACGGAGACAGTATCAGTTTACATATACAGGGTGGCAATAGAGTACCATGACATATCTTATGCATCTGCAATGTCCTTAATCGTGCTCCTGCTAATAATCATAGTTACGAGAATATTCATTTGGTACTCATTCGAGAGAGGAGGTAGATGAATAGTGAAATGGGGAAGGATAGTCGTTACCTCGTTAAAATACATAATAATTGGAGTATTTATACTATGGGTTCTAGTGCCAGTAGCCTGGATTATAACACTGGCATTCAAGCCTTACCAAGAGTGGAGAGTAGCCTACTTTATACCCAAACAACCGACCCTAGACAATTTCATAGTATTGTTTAAGCCTGAAGTGTTTACAGGAGTTATGGGTGCTACTGCTATTGTTGAACCTGTTACTAAGCCATTAATTAACAGCCTAGTAGTCTCTGCACTAGCAACAGTACTAGCTGTAATTGTCGGGTTCTTCTCAGCATATGGTGCAAGCAGGTACAATACTCCAGGCCCCTTTGGTATCTTCTTTACATTGTTGACACGTATGCTCCCTCCAGCAACCTTTGTTACACCAATAATGGTGTACTACGCGAATCTGGGCTTGTTAGATACACACTTGGGCCTCATCGCGTTATACTCCTCGGTGACAGTCACCTATGCTATATGGATCCTAAAAGGCTTTATTGACGCAATACCAGTTGAATGGGAAGAAGCTGCAATGCTTGAAGGCGCTTCTCCCACAAAAGTATTGTTTAAAGTTGTCTTGCCACTAGTTAGACCAGGCCTTGTCGTAGCTGGGCTTTTCATATTCCTGCTAAATTGGACCGAGCTACTATTTGCACTAGTACTAACTAACATTAATGCTGTAACACTGCCAGTCCACATTAGTAAGTATGTGGGTGCAGTAGGACAACTCTATGGGCCTCAAGCCGCTCTAGCACTAATAGGGTCTATAGTGCCAGTGACCATAGGCTACATCATACAGAAGCACCTTGTTACAGGATTCACCTTCGGCATGGTGAGAGGATGAAGAAGGTAAAGCTTGAAGTAAAGAACATTACGAAGCGGTTTGGGGACCTACTGGCAGTAAATAATGTGTCCTTTGAAGTGTATGAAGGTGAGACGTTTACACTCTTGGGACCCAGCGGCTGCGGTAAAACAACTACTTTGAGAATAATTGCTGGCCTAGAAAAGCCGGACAAAGGAAGAGTCTTTATTGGGGGGCGTGATGTAACTGATGTGCCGCCAAGAGAGCGTAATGTCTGCCTAGTCT
The DNA here is from genome assembly GCA_027046265.1 of Pyrodictiaceae archaeon. Taxonomy (GTDB): domain Archaea; phylum Thermoproteota; class Thermoprotei_A; order Sulfolobales; family Pyrodictiaceae; genus QNYQ01. The sequence continues at coordinate 6,592 of JALTZF010000068.1, read as the reverse complement.
TTCAAGAATACGCTGTTTTCCCCCATATGACAGTCTATGACAACATAGCATTTGGCCTTAAAGCGAGAAAGGAGCCCGAGGAATTAATAGCGAGGAGAGTAAGAGAGGTAGCTGAACTACTTGGCTTAACTAGCGTGTTAAACACTAAGGCTAGTAAAGTAGGCTTAAGCGAGAAACAGCGCATAGCTCTAGGCCGCTGCCTTGTTGTTGAGCCAGAAATCTTGCTCTTGGATGAGCCCCTAACTCTGGCAGACGCAAAGATAAGGGAGACCATGAGGCGTGAACTAAGAAGGCTTCAGAGGGAGCTTAAGATAACCATGATATATGTGACACACGATCAACTCGAGGCAATGATGTTGTCTGATCGTATTGCAGTAATGAATGCGGGCAGATTACTCCAAGTAGGTACACCCAGGGAAATTTATGAGAAGCCAAAGAACCTATTTGTGGCATACTTCATAGGAAGTCCTACAATCAATCTTATCGAGGGAAAGCTTGTTAGAAAAGATGGCAAGCTGGTTCTTGAGAAGGAAGGCCTCGTTCTTGATGCGACAAAATTATTGGAGGAAGCCAAGGGGGTAGGCAAGATCATAGGGAGAGAGATTGTTATCGGTATAAGGCCTGAAGACATACAAATAGACCCTAGCGGACATGGTGTGTGGAAGGGTGAAGTAGAACTATTTGAAGTTTCGGGAGACCAGTTAATAGTCCATATAAAACTGGCTGAAGAAACAAAGATTAGAGCTATGGCACCATTCAGTTTAAGGCTAAGAACAGGTGATATTGTAGGAGTAGCAATTAACCCAGACAAAGTCCATGTTTTTGACAGGAAGACCGGGGAAAGAATAGATCTCCTATCTATAGGTGAGGCCTAGCATGGCTTTTCTTGAGATCAAGAATATAAGTAAGAAATACCGGGGAAGGTATGCGCTAAAAAACATTAATTTATCAATAGAGAAAGGTGAAATACTCTCAATAGCAGGTCCTCCTGGCTCAGGTAAAACGACTCTATTAAAAATAGTAGCAGGCCTAGTAAAACCTGACGAGGGAAGTATAGTACTTGAGGGAAGAGATATAACAGATACTCCGCCTCATCTCAGGGGCATATCCATGGTATTTGAGATTCCCCCCGTATATCCTGATAGAACAGGATATGATAACATAGCCTTCCCTCTTCGCCTCAAAGGACTCCCAGAAAATGAGATAAAGAAGAGAGTATATGAAGTAGCTGAACTCCTAGGAATAAAGCATATACTTCATAGGAAGCCTGAGACATTTAGTGGAGGCGAATATCAGCGTGTAGCTTTGGCAAGAGCCTTAGTCACTAATCCCACGCTGCTCCTTCTTGATGAGCCTTTGAAAAGTCTTGATGCAAAGATTAGAGAGCAAATGAGTATATGGCTTAAGGAACTTCAAAGAAAAATAGGTGTAACAGCCATATATACAACGCATGACCCGCTTGAAGCTTTCACTGTTGGAACACGTACAGCTATACTCATAGGCGGTGAGATAAAGCAGATCGGAGATCCAATTGACATTCTTGAAAAGCCTTCTATGCTTGAAGTAGACGAGTATGTAAGTATTCCCGCGCTCAACATATTTACTGGAAGAGTAGAATTAGAAGATGACAAACTGAAAGTAATCATAAATAATGTATTTCTTGAGAAGGTTATTGATAAGACTCTTCGAGAACGTATTGAGAGCGGTAAAGAGTACATTATTGCTCTAAGACCTAGTGACATAAAGGTGTCTACTTCACCTTCTCCACACTCGTTCCAGGGGAGAGTTCTACTAGTACAATACCTTGGCTCGAGGACTCTAGCCTCAATAGAGGTTAATGAGACTACTATCAGGGCTATTCTTCCACGAGGCTTACGGGTAGGCGAGGGGGACATAGTCTACGTAGAGTTAGACGTTGATAGAATGAGAATATACGACCCCGATAGTAAGATAAGAATAGCTTAGTTATTGTACACCCTTGTCCTACTATAATGTTTAAGTGGTAAATAGTATAGGTTTTACTGACCCCTTATTAGTAATACAGTATATAGTTTTCACACGGTGTAAATGTGAGGATAATAGCGTTCTTGGATCCTAGTCTATCATTTAGAATTGGTGTACTGTGGAAGGATAGGTATGTACTTGATCTAGAGAAAGCCTTGGCTAGGTATTTTCACGAGGAACTGGATATGAAGCCGCCTAGAGCTTTTGAGCTAGCAGGCTCCCTATTGGCAAGCGATATGGTCAAGTTTATTGAGCGCTGGCCACTACTAAGAGACTCTGTGAATAATGCTTTAAGAAGGCTAGAAAGCATAGAACCAGATAACCTCATGAGGGAGAGAATTGTTTATGGAATAAATGAGATAAGATTCTTGCCAGTAGTGCCTAATCCTCCTAAAATTGTTGGTATAGGGCTTAACTATGAGGAGTACAGGGTAATGCTTAAGTATCCTAAGCCCGAGGTACCGCTATTCTTCTTCAAGCCTAGCAATACGTTGATAGGTCATGAGGACTACATAATAATACCCCGTGGAGGGAAATGGAAGGGTACAAGGTCTAATGTTTTATTTCATGAGTATGAAATGGCTATAATAATTGGGAGGCGTGCAAAATTTGTTGATAAAGAAGAGGCTCACGAATACATTTTTGGTGTAACAATATTTAGTGACATAACGGCTCATGATATAGAGATGGTTAAGCCTGGGTTCGTATTGTACCAACAGAGAGCTAAAGCCTTTGATACCTTTTCCCCGGTAGGACCCTGGATAGTTACCATGGATGAGATCAAGGGCGCTGGCATAGATATACATAACTTGAGGATTGTTAGGAGGAGAAATGGTGTTGTAGAGGGGGAGTCTAATACGCGTAATATGATATATAGTGCGTGGGAGATAGTAGAGTTCCTAAGCGAGATAATGACTCTCGAGCCTGGCGACATAATATCCTTGGGGAGCCCACCTGCTGGCCCTCCTGAGGGGTTACAGCCTAGTGATATTATCGAGGCGGAGATAGAATTCATAGGTGTCTTAAGAAACTATGTTAAGTAGCATGTGCCACCCTCTTTTCTCATCTTAGATGCTTGCTTGGTATGTCTTGCTGCATGTCCTATACTAAGCCTCTTGGCTCATGCATACAGCAATTATACCATACAGGAAACTTCTACTACTACTAGTTAAAACAGGAAACAAGTCTTTCGTTTGTTCCTAGTACTCGTAGGTGGTTTTCTTACATTGTTCTAGAGAGTTATCTTTTTAATCTGTGCACCTCTCCTAGTATTCCGGTGCACCTCTGTTGCATATCCCGGACGGGTTTCTTGACCCGTACTGGGCAGCTTCAACATATATTGCCTCGATAGTGTTCTATGCTGTTGCCTACAAGTTCAAAAGGGAGAGTCTTGGCCCGCAGAAGTTGTCGTTGTTGACTACGCTTGCTGCAGGTATTTTTGTGGCGCAGATGCTTAACTGGCCTCTTCCCGGCGGCACGAGCTTGCACCTTGTAGGGGCGGCGCTTGCTGCTATACTGCTTGGCCCGTTCTATGGTGCTGTAGCTATGGGGCTTGTGTTGTTAGTGCAGTGCCTAGTATTTCACGATGGCGGCATAACCGCTCTTGGCGCTAATGTGCTTAACATGGCTATAGTGGGTGTGCTAGTAGGCTACTACCTCTACAAGGCTGTAGTGAGGGCTATGGGTGCTAGTGAGAAGTCAGTACTGTTGGGAGCTTTTCTTGGTGGGTGGATGAGCGTCTTCGCTGCGGGGGTACTGTGTGGTGTTGAGATAGGGTTGTCGCCACAGTTCCCCTATGGTGTCAGCGTGTCCGTGCCAGTGATGGGGCTTTGGCACCTAGCACTAGGAGTCATAGAGGGCGTAATCACTGGCCTCGTAGCCCTATACATCTACAAGAGGAGTCCCTCACTACTACAAGTCTAAGCCTCGTGGGGTGAGGGGTGGGGGGCCGTGTTTGGGTTTAAGAGGGCATGGATTGTTATAGCTGTGCTACTCCTCGTGAGCCCACTGTTTGGTGTTGTGCTAGCAGACATGGTTGGCTACCATGAGCCTCTTGACATTGTTGCTGAGAGGCTTGGCCTCAACGATACAAGCGAGAAGGTCAACTGGACACCATTCTTCGACTACACGGTACCCGGCCTAGACCCAGTTACAGGGTACATAGTCTCGGGCGTTATTGGTGTAGCAGTAATACTAGCCATAGGATACACTGCAAGGAGGCTCTGGCCGGGGCATTGACTAGGCACATAAGAGCATTCTTAAGCGAAGTAGCCTACGTCATAGATTTCTTGTCTAAATACAACCCCTACAGCCGGGTAGACCCCCTAGTCCTCTTCACAGGATCACTAGTCTTCACAGTTGCAGCAAGCTTCGCAAGGAGCCTAGAGGCACTAGTCATACCGCTCTTCTACTCTCTAGCCTTATTAGCCGCTGCCAAGCCGGGTCTCAGCAAAATAGCTAGGGTCATGGCGCCAATACTGGTCTTAGGCCTTGCCTCCTCTACACCACTACTCTTCACGAGCACGGGTAATGTCGAATCCTTGGCAAGCCTACAAGCCTCCCCCTCAGGGGAAGGCTTCAAGGCCTTTGCACTACTCCTGGCGAGAGTAGTTGTTTCACCGCTGCCGCTCATAGCTTCACTAATGTACGCTGGATGGTTTACTGTGAGTTCTAGGCTTAAAAGACTCCCCCTCCTAGGGGGTGTTGTGAGGCTTGTAGACCTCATGGCCGCACTTACCCCGAGGATTGCAAGGTACCTGGCGAGTGTGCTCCTCGGCAGAGAGTCTAGGACAGTTAAGCCAAGCCTCTTGCAGTCATGGCGTGGACTAGCATCCTCTATTGGTGAAACCATACTGTATAGTGGGAGCTATGCTGAGAAAGTACACTTGGCCATTACTGCTAGGAGCATAGGCGAAATGAGGGTGGGGCAGGAGATAAGGTTTACCTGGGCAGACATAGCTTACATAGCTACACTAGCCACGCTATTAGCCCTTGAGGCAATGGTGCTTGTCTAATGCCCCTACTGGAGCTACAAGGTGTATGGTACAAGTACCCTGGATCACTAGACTACGCACTCAGGGACGTGAGCCTAGTAGTAGAGGAGGCCAAGGTGTATGTTGTAGCTGGGCCTAACGGTGCTGGGAAGACAACTCTACTCCTCGTAATGGCTGGGCTGCTCGAGCCAGAGAAGGGCAGAGTACTCTTCAGGGGCAAGCCCCTAAAGGAGCAGTTGCCAGGTGCGAGAAGGCATATTGGCTTGCTCTTCCAGAACCCTGAGCACATGCTCTTCAACCCCGTGGTATACGATGAGATAGCCTATGTCCCACGCCAACTCTACACAAGCGAGGAGTATGTTAGGAGGGCTGTGGAGGAGGCTGCTGAGATGGTGGGGCTTAAGCACGAGCTTCTCATGAGGCCTACGCACATGCTGAGTTATGGGGAGAAGAAGCTCGTGGCACTAGCCTCAATACTCTCCTACAAGCCACGACTACTACTCCTCGACGAGCCCTACACAAACCTCTCACGAGACTATGTCGAGAAGATCAACAACATTATTAGGAGACACGTGGAGGAGGGCGGTTCAGCAGTAATAGTGTGCCATGAGTGCCTAGACAGTATTCGTGGCTTACACGTGGAGAGACTCTACATGGAGTCTGGGAGGATAAGGCCATTAAGCCAGTAGAAGCCTAGACCATACTGTGGCGGGGAGGGTTTGCCAAAGAAGTTTGGTGTATACCTCTCAGACGACTTGATAGAAGAACTGGAGAAATACCAGAAAGTCACTGGTATCAAGAGTAAGTCGCGACTAGTACAGGAGGCCTTACGCCTCCTCATAACTGAGCATAGGTGGCAGACTAGTGGGAGGGCAGTGGGCGTGGTCGGGGTCATATATAACCACGACGTAGGCCATGCTGATGAGGAGCTCACGGATATACAGCACAAGTACATGGATGTCATAGTCTCCACAGTACACGTGCACCTCGACGAAGAGAAGTGTATGCTAGCAATAATAGTGCGGGGTGAGACGGGGAGGATTAGAGAGATGCTAAACAAGGTCTCGAGAATCAAGGGTGTCTTGCTGGCAAGGCCGCTTCTCCTCGAGGCAGAGTGACCAGGTGGGCATGGATAGTGGAGGTTGCTTCTTGAGGTGTAGGGGCGAAGGAGATGCGTACACAAGCTTTAGAGTTATACAATGCGGATGAATTCTTTTATCCTTCTTTTAGTCTATCATTGCGTGGTGTCTAATGTTGCAGAACTTTATACGTTGGCTTATTCTGCTCTTAGCCGTGCTTGCCGGGTTACTTGTAGCCATGCTTGTTGCCAGCTTATCTGCCCAGCACGAGGGTGAGGGCGCTATAGGCTTTAGGAGGGGGCTGTGCTATCTACAGCTTCCAAGCCCGCGTGTTGACATAGTATTGTTGTCTTGCTCGGGGCGACTAGGCTTGAATGGAGAGGGTGTTGACTACGTAAGGTTTCTCGTAGAGGGAGAAAGTATTGTAGAGGCTGATCTCGGCGGTTATAGTGGAGACAAGCTATCCTATATTGTCTTCGGGGTCTTTCCAAGAAAAGGTGAGAAGCGTGTAAGTGC
>JALTZF010000067.1:19641-53795 GCA_027046265.1 Pyrodictiaceae archaeon | reverse complement strand
ATGTTATACTATCGATAGAGAGGTATTTTTATCGTCTTTATTTCGAATGGATATAGAGCAATCCTAATAGAATTATTTACTACACTAAAACTATTAGTTTCACCAATTTCAATTAGATTAGTCTCAAACACCCTAGAGGGAATTCGTAGATTGTTGTTGAATCGTATAGTTACATTAACGCGTAGATTATAGGGATTGAAGAGTCTGACTATAATACCGTCCTTATCCTCTGAAGGCTTAATAGATACTTGTACTATCGGTGGCTCAACTTCCATGAACGATTCCTGGTTAGCAGCTACACCTTTAACAATTATTGGCTGATAGAGTAGTTCAGCTGCAACTTTAGGGACTTCCCCCTCTACGTATGTCCCCTCATGAGGGTACAAGTAGTATGTTGTATCAAAGGAGCCCAGATCGCTCCAAGGGTTAGGGAAGAGAGGTGATCGTATAAGGCTTAGACCTATCTCTTGGCCTCGAATACTATAACCATGTCTTGACGCAGAGATTATTGCTATACCGTACTCGCCATCGCTAATATCAATCCAATGTAAGGCTGGCACTTCGAAACGAGCAGAATTAATAGTTCTTTCAACAATAGAGTATGGTTGTTCAAACACATATCTGGGCTTTTCTAGAGTATGTTTGTACCATGCCTTGACAAGAGTAGACTTAGCTCTCCAGTATATTCGGTTTCGAACTGTTACAACCGGTTTTTTCTTATGGAGGCACAATTCCTGGGCTATCTCCGACCCTTTGTACTTCCACGTAAGATTAATGCATGAAACCAGTGGCCCATTTATTGTTATTCTTGGAGCATTAACAATTGCTAATTCCTTACCGTACCTTAATGCCTCAGGCCTAATCTCCCATGCATCAAACACGCCTGGCTTATCAACGTAAGCTACAAGCTTGTTAGAAGTTTGAACAAGCACCTTCCTGTGTCTCTTCTTCAGTGTAAGCTCACTAATGAAACCCCTACTATCTACTCGTAGTAATAGGTGCTCGTTCTCAAGGACAATAGTGTCTCCATCCCTTTTTGCAAGTACGCCCTTTCGTGCTTTACACTCCACCACGCCGTCAAGAGGAATTGTGGCATAGCCTAGAGAGGGAAGTTCTACACTAACAACCAGGTTATCAACGAGTTTTTGGCATTCAACAGTGTAATCATTGTCTGTTTTCTCATTCTCTCCATGAATTAGTGTTCTTGGCACAGTTACTGTGACTGTTCTCCTCCAAGGAAGGGTATTAAAGACGAGTATACCATCTTTTCCTTCTTTGGAGTTAGTATGGACAATGTCTCTGACTATATCTGATAGTTTTTTAGTTAGCTTTTTAATTGTATTCTCCAGCTCAAGTACAGCCTCATCGTATACTTCTTTAACTGAAGTCCCGGTTACTATGTCGTGAAATGCCGCAAAGAGTATTGTCTCCCATGCTTCTCTTATAGTTTCATAATCAATGGGTTTTCCTTGTAGAAGAGCTAGGGACTCGAGAAAATCAGCTTGCTCTGCCATTAATTCAGCCTTTGCCATTGCTTCTTTGATCTCTAGGTTTGTTGTATATGCGCCCCTATGGAATTCAAGATAGATCTCGCCTTCATGCATGGGCAGGCGTTCTTTGACCTTATGCATTTGCGCTATATACTTTTCCTCGTTTAGTTTCTTCACTATGGGTACTCCAGGCACTTCTTCAGAGAAACTAATATACTCCATCATCTCTTTTGTTGGGCCACCGCCACCATCTCCATATCCGTAAGCATAAACTATGAATGGAGCGTCCTCTTTGTTTCTATACTTTTTCCAGTATTCTCTAAGCGAATTCAACCTAGCGGATTCATGATAGTTTGTGAAGAGCACCTGCACTACAATTTCGGAGCCGTCAATGCCTCTCCATCTGAACGCGTCGAAGGGGAACTCATTTGTATCATTCCAGCTAACTTTATGAGTTATAAAGACCTCGACGCCGCTCTTTGCCAGTATCTGTGGTAGGTTACCTGAAAAACCGAAGGTGTCTGGCAACCATCCTATTCTCGCAATTCTACCAAACTTGCTTAAGAAGTATCTTTGCCCATAGAGGAACTGGCGTACGAGAGTTTCTCCACTAATGATCATCGTGTCTGGCTCAACCCAGGTGCCGCCGGCAATGAGCCACTTACCTTCATCAATTAGCTTCTTTATCTTAGAAAATAGCTTCGTATCGTACTCTTCGATCCACTTATAGTAGAGAGCAGAGCCTTGCACATAGACAAAATCGTAGTCGTTAGCGAGGAGGGTTATAGTAGAGAATGTCCTCAACACTTTATGCAGTGTTTCACTCTTAGGCCAAAGCCATGCTGCATCTATATGGCTATGAGCGGCAGCATAGAGTAAGCCTTGTTTCCCGTATTTTCTAGTAAGTTTCTCTAACTCCTCAATAATCTTAGCCCATGTATGTTTCAGCAGTAAGCGCTGCTGTTGTACATTATTGCTAGCTATTAAGCCTTCTAGACTAAACCCACTTGATCTAACATACTCACTTAACCAGGCATAGTCACTAAATGGTGGAGGAACATGCTTTATCTTAATAGATGGATTCGCACCGTATTCATATAGGAGTATGTGGCTAAACACTATCTGTTCAATTGTAGGCTCGACCTCTAAGCTAGCTAAGTTACCCAGTAGTACTGCTTCTAGTTCTCTCCTTAGCGGGTCATCCCTGGGAAGTCCCTGGGTATATTGTATGAGTTCTAAGAGCAGTAGACCCTTTCTGAATAGTTCCCAATCAACCATAACAAGATACGCAGCACGGAAGACTATGCTCTCTTGACAAGGCCCCACAATTGTGCGAGGAGAAACTATAATGTCTACAACATGTCTCCCCATAGGAATAGGAACATACGTGTGTACCTCATCTATTCCAGCATAGCTTACTCCGTTAAGTTTGAGTAATGCACTTCCATTGATGAGGATCTTTAGGAACCACTTACCATTCTCTGTTTTAGGTACATTAACTATTGATGTAAAGGTTATCGGGTCGCATCCTACTTTAACGAAAAACGGTAGTCTCACAATCCTTCCACGTGTTCTCCAGGTGCTTAGAGGCTCTACTCTGATTATAGATAATGCCACTATGTCACGTGCCTGTCTTTCAAGACTTTTTATAGCTATTTCCTCTGAGTCGAAGAGCCTTGTCATATTACTGTCAGCCATATAACACTAGTTTCTTGTAGCCACATCTACTGATAACTATGTCTTTGCACCACTAATATTTATGTGTAGATTTCAGGTGTCATGAAGCCATGATTTATCAATCTGTCTGGCAAGGTGTGATGTTAATTATGTTAGGTGGAATATGAACGAATACCTTGTCGCCAGGCGACAGCTTAGCACCAACTAGTACTGTGAGAGGACCCCTAGGAGCTTCTACGCTAAGCTTAAGGGAGCCCACATCGATGATAAGCCTTACCCCATACCTCGTAAATGATACTTCTTCTATTTTCGCTGTAAAAGTGTTCACATCTGATAGAGGCTTTTTTGACAGTACAACGTCGTCTGGCCGAAAAGCAATGAGCACGCATGAGCCTGGCTTGAACAAACTAGTGTTAACTTGTTGTACTCTAAGAGCTAATAGTCCAGGGGCTTCCAATATTACGACATTATGTTCTACATGTTCAACTCTACCTTTTAGAACTATGTATCCAAGAAACTCTGCTACACCGTGATTTAGTGGTTTCTCGATAAGCTCTCGGGGATGCGCGCCTGCAATCTTCTTGCCATCCTTAAGCACCACGATAACGTCTCCTAGCGCCCATGCGTCTGCAAAACTATGTGTGACCATTACAGTCGTTATACCAAGCTCTTTAAGTAGTCTCTTTAGCTCGCTACGCATTCTTTCACGTGTAGGGGCGTCCATCGCACTGAAGGGCTCATCTAGGAGTAGAAGATCGGGCTCGACAGCAAGTGCTCTAGCAAGCGCTACACGTTGCTGTTGACCACCACTAAGCTGGTCCGGTCTTTTGTCTAGGATACTAGTTATACCTAGAATCTCGGCAACATGCATAACTTTGGCTCTTATCTGCTCTCTTGACAGTTTCTTAGCACGTAGCCCAAATGCTATGTTCTCATACACACTCATATGAGGGAATAATGCGTACTCCTGCGGCACAAGCGCTACCTTACGTTTCTCAGGCGGAACAAATACTTTAGGGTTATTTGATGAGTAAACAATCCTTCCCATAATCTCTATTAAGCCCCTAAAAGGAATTACTATGCCTGCTATAGCATCCAAGAGCGTTGTCTTGCCAGCAGCATTTGGACCTAGGACAACCAGTATAGACCTCTCATCTGCCTCAAGACTAACCCCTTTTAGGACAATATTCTTACCCCTTTTTACCCACAAGTCCTGGACAAGAAGCGCCTTCAAGCCCTGACAACCCCATGGGCTCGACTCTTTTCTTCGAGCAAAAGCAACGTGAACACAGAAACTCCTGCAACAATCATTGAGATCATTATTAAGGCCATGGCGCTACCTAGTTCGCCACCACTAATAGAAAGGTATAGTGCTATGGGTATAGTCTCAGTCTTAAATCGGATAGCGCCAGCTAATGTGACTGAGGCGCCAAACTCTCCTAGTGCACGTATGAAAGCTAGGAGAAATGCTGAGAGAACACTATGGCTTGCCATGGGCAGGGTGACATGAATCATTGTCTTTAGCTGTGTATAACCTAGGGTTCTTGATACAGCCTCGTATATCGGGTTAACAGAGTCGAAACCATTCTTTAAAACTCTCAAGACTATAGGGTATACGACGAAGAATTGCGCCACTAGTAGTCCTCTAGGCGTAAAGACTATTCTAAATAATTCATCTAGTAAGCTACCGGGCCTAGTATTAGTGAAGAATACGAGGAGAGTAGCACCCACAGCAACTGGTGGCATGCCAAAAGGGATAAGAAGAATCGTCTCAAGGAGCCGCCCCCCGGGAATGATGCCGCGAGCCATAGCGTATGCCACGGGTACACCGAGAACTAGGGCTGTAGTAGCTACTGTAAATGAAGTTATAAGGCTCAATCCTATAGCGAAACGGATCTCCCGTGAGATAAGCGATTGGAGTATAGTGCTCGGCTGAACCCATATAAAGAGAGACGTCAAGACCACAATAAAACCTAAAGCTAGTAGGATAGAGGGTACACAATATGCTAGGCGTCCCATCTCAACTATCTTCCTCAATGGAGTACACCCCTTATCCATGACTAAGAAGCTGCGTGTACACGCCATGCAATTAAGGGAGCAAACATAGTACTACACTGGGTCAAGGCTATGCAGAAGAGATCAGGGCTTTTCACAGCTAAGCAACTCCTAGTCCTAGTCCTACATGACAAGTTTAATCTTGGATTCTCAGAGATAGCAAAGATTCTAAATACGACAAGGCAAGACGCCGCTGCTGCGTACCGGCGTGCACATGCAAACCTAAAGGCTGCAAAGCAGACAGTTTTAACGTACACACTTGCCATATCGGAACTAGTATTTGTTGATAGAGGTGAAAATGTAGACGATCTGATAAAGAGGCTTCTGGAGGCAGCGAATAGGAGAGGTATAAGGCTTCGGTGGGGGAGACGAGAACTACACATTGTTCTAAGAGGACTACTACAAGAGTACATCGAGGAGGACAAGATTTCTCGCAGAGTAGTGGTTGCCATAGGTAGGAACGGAGTTATTGATGTTTTCGATTTTGAGGAGGTTATCCCGATATTAGAGGTTATAGAGAAGCTTATAAGGAGCCATATGAAGTTCTCTGAGGTGTAGAGCATAACTCTTAGCCTCCCCTTAATGCTCCCTAGCTTTCTCTTACACCAGTACTATTTCCCTTGAAGAGATCATCTATGGAAGGTATACGTGCACCTGGAGCTAGCTCCTCAATAGACCTAGGAGAAGTAGGATAGTGATACTTAGCCCAGACTCTCTGAGCGTAATCAGACTCAGTGATAAACTGTATAAACTCCATAGCAGCCCTAGGGTTCTTGCTGGTTTTAAGCACCCCTATAGGTATATAGCTCACCTCGGGTACTTCGCCTGGCTTCAACCAGACTATCTCAGTACTGTTTGGGTACCAGTAGTGAGCCACGTGCCAGCCAATAATAGCGTCAACAGCCCCCATAGCAACTAGGGATGCTAGTTTTGCAAAATTCTCAGCATACATAACAATGTTGTCTTTAACGCGAGGCCACATATTATTATGCTTAAAAATCTTGACAGCATACTGGCCTATGACGACATGGCTTGGCTCACCTATTGCAATCTTTACACCATTCTTAAGCAAATCCTTAAGCTCCCTTATATTAGCAGGATTCTCTTTAGGCACAATTATTGCAGGAATAAGATAGGCCACTGGACGTACAGTTTCATTATATATTAAGCCATCTCTAACAGCCTTAGCCATATAGTACAGTGATGCTGGCGCATATACGTCCCCACGGCCACTTATCTTAACTAGAGCGTAAAGCCTACCAGAAGAGCCATATATAGCGTTCACCCTAATACCAGTCCTACGTTCAAACTCGGCGACAAGCTCTTGCCAGGGTTTCTTCGCAGCAGCACAAAGATAAACAGTTAATTCCACATTTTTATTACTTGAATTTTGTGCATTATAACTGTGCACAACAAAGCTTGCTATACTAGCAAATACAATGATTAAAATAAGCGTGACAAAAGTCCTATCCATGTAAACAGCACCAAGTTACAGAATGGCCAATACCATAAATAAACTTAACTAACAAAGTAAACTATACAATTTTTACTTGAGATAATAATAGAAGGATTTTGAAGGATTTGTGGCGCCGGGGGCGGGATTTGAACCCGCGCGGGGATACCCCCACCGGCTCTCCAGGCCGGCCCCTTAGGCCGCTCGGGCACCCCGGCGCCCAGGTGTGGTGCCATGTTACTGTAGTTGTTCTGTGTGCGGGCTAGTAAGAGTTTTCCCACTTTACGCTTTTTGTGCATAGAGTATTGTGTAGCCCTTCTTTCTGAGCAATATTTTTGCGGTGGTAAAAACTTCCTCCATGATTTGCAATGCTTTTTTCTCTCCTTTCCTCATTACGAGTTGTAGTGTGCCTCCTCTCTTCAAGTAGTCTGGGGCTTCACGGATTATCTTCTCAATTGTGTCCATTCCCGCTGCTAGTGGGGGATTGCTTATTATGAGGTCAAACACCATGTTTTTTACTGGTTCATAAAGGTCTCCATGGAGTACTGTTACTCTGTCCTCTACCCGGTTTAGCCTGGCATTCTGCTTGGCTAGTTCTACTGCTAACGTGTTTATGTCAACCATCACTATGTGGAGGCGGGGATATGCTTTGGCTAGGGTTATGCCTATTGCGCCGTAACCACATCCAAGGTCGAGGACTCTTCCTTGCTCTGGCACAATAGCATTCTCTATGAGGAGTCTTGTCCCTGTATCTATTTCAGATGACGAGAATACTTGTGGCGACACGTAGAATTCTACTGTTACTCCTCGGAGAAAGTCGCTGATTAATCTTCGGCCACGACTACGAGTTCTGGATTTGTAGTAGTGTCTGTTCAAGGCTCTTTAGCCCTTCCTGCTCTTTTTCCAGGCCTTCGGGTATATTCCTGGCTTCATTACTACACGACGTATCTTAACTGCGATGCCACGTTTACTGTTTATCATTTCCTTGCTGCTCATCTGTGCTACTCCAACAGCTACAAGTTCGCCTTTGAGCGTAAAGAGAGCCACTATGTCATTCTTTTGTATGTCCTTGTGAAGCTTCACTATTCCTGGAACTGCGAGGTTGGCGCCATGTGCAAGAGCGTCAACAGCGGTATCCCGTATAACTATCTTTGGCAGATGAGATACAGCATACTCTACTGGCAGTACATACTTTCTAAGGAGATCCTCTTTACCTTCATGCCTCCAGCGGTAAAGAGCCTCGCTAAGATCTTGCAATTTTACAAGGCCATAAGCCTCACGGAAGGGGCCACTCTTTGTTCTGCGTAACTCTCTCATGTGAGCGCCAACACCCAGGATTAAGCCTATGTCGTGGCAGAGTTTTCTCATGTATGTTCCCGCTTCACTGTAAACTCTCATCAACGCGTAGCGCCCGTTGTATTCTAACAACTCTATTTCATAGATCTTCTTTGTTCGCAAACTCCTTTTTACACTACTACGCAATGGTGGCCTCTGATAGATCTCCCCTACAAAGAGGCTTACAGCCTTCCTTAACTCTCCTTCAGAGACAGGGCTGTGGAGCTGCATCACACACATGTACTCTTTGCCAGTGTGAACGACGAGCCCTATTACCTTAGTAGCCTCTTCAAGGGCTACTGGGAGGACACCTGTGACTTTTGGGTCAAGAGTACCACCATGCCCAGCTTTACTTAGGTTGAACATACGTTTAATCCAAGCTACGACCTCATGACTTGTTGGTCCTGGAGGCTTGTCAAGAGGTATAACACCGAGCTTTATGTGTTGTTCTATAGGCCTAGCCCAAGGTGGTGTACCGTGATCAGGACTTGTGACCTCTCCCTCGATTCTCGTGAGCCATTCACGTTTAATTCCTGCATACTCATCTAGTGACCTAATAAATTCGTCGCCCCTCTTTGTTAACTCGTCTGCGCCCATGCTTGTAGTCATGTCCAAGCCCCCTGTACAACTGCTTTAGTATACTCCTTTTATTATAGTGTCCTTCCCTAGGGCATATGACACCAAAAGCCTTTATTCTCGCCATGAAGTATTTTGAATAAATCATATATGCTTCATAGTGCTAGAGGAGAAATATGTATAGACAGCAAGCGGCATAGGACGGTATTATTGATTGAATAGCCAGATTGTATTACTGCAATTACTACAAAAGAGACAGGTGTACATAGAGACTCTGCATTGCCTAGATTATATCAAGCCAGGTTTGAGTTCTACCTTGACTTTCTCCTTCATAAACTCCAATAGTCCTGCTTTCTCTAGGGCTTGCTTAATCTCTTCGTCGCTAGCTCCAGGCTGTATGTCTATTTTTTCCGGCAAGATCTCTATGTGGTTTATGTTTGCTCTCCTTCTCTTCACACCACTAACATCTTTAGGCCCCGTTATTAAGACAAAGTTGTCATCTATGATCTCGACTATTACACATTTTCTTCCTGCTTCACGTCCACGTATTTTGACACATAATCTACCGACTTCTATCGCGGGCATGGCTCTAACACCTCTACCCGACTCCAGCCTCCCTAGTCTAACTCATGCTTTAAGTCTTATTCACTTCTCGCAAGCAAGAATCGTGTATCCTTTGTTTCTCAGCACGCTACAAGTATATGCCTTTATTATGTTATATGCCTCATTTATTGACAAATAAGACGTATCAATAACCAAGTTAAAGAGGCGAAGGCTGCTAACATCGATGCCGTAATAATTGAGAAACCGTTCCCACTGTGTATACTCTCTGACCATAGTCTCATGGAACACCTCATTCCACGATCTTTTCTCGCGCTCAACAATCCGTTTAACTCGTACATTAAGAGGCGCTGTGACATATATTCTTACGTCCGCTAAGCCCGCTAAAACCCAAGCTGCCAGGTGTCCATCAATAACAACATTACCCTTACATCCTATCTCAATTGTCCTCTTATCTATTTCAAAGTCTATGGACGGGTCGTCCGCGGCTATCTTGTTAAGTTCTTCTAAACTCATGCCTCGTTCTCTAGCAATTTCACGGAATATCATGCCAGCAGAGTAGTACCCTAATCCGAGTTCTTGAGCTAACTTACGTGCATATGTTGTCTTGCCGCTCCCTGGTGGCCCGCTAATGGCTATTGTTGGACCATCCTTTTCCCTGTGACAAAGCTGCGCTACTAAAGCCACAGTAGTTCACCCATAAGATGAGGTAGAAGAGCTAAAATAACAGCTTGTCTCGTTATCTCACAAATAGTTATCCTTTATCACAACACTTGTAATCGGAGTTTAATCGGAATCAGCACTATAATATGATGTGAAGACAAGTATCATAATATTAATAGCATAGTTAGTTGTTCACAAACATATATATTCAGGAGAGATTACGAAGAGAGGATGTGTTTTACTCAAGCCGTGATAGTTGGCTCGCTTGAACTACGGAGACTTGAGAGTTGCAGCAGAACCGTCTGCCTAATACTTTTCTTTAACAACTTTTCTAGACATGAAGGACATAATGTACCGCCGAAAGGTCTTTCTGGTCTCTTTGCTGTCTTGGGGAGCTTTCTTAGCTCAACTGGCCTCAGCCGAGGTACTCCATTAAGTGTACGACCACATATAGCACAACGTGCTGGGCCTGGTCTCCTCTTCTCATAGTGTATAACTGTTCTACCTCCGGGTGTCCGAACATGCACTTTTCTCCTTGACTTTGTTCTCTGGTAAGGGCGCGGCATCGTACCTCAACCCCTCAGAGGAGAGCACCGTGCATAACTTCCTAGGACCTACTAGGCTTTTATAGTCTTATCTCTCTAAGCTTAAGCGTTTGTAGAGAGTTATGAGTACTATGTCTTCTTGTACGAGCGGGAGAGCTGCAAGGAAGGAAAAGGCGAGAATTATGGCTGACGAGATTACACAGACGCCATTGGCCTCTAGTGCGAATAGAGGAATACAACAGTTTAGGGGGAGAAATGAGAGAGAAAATCTTAGGAGGGCTATAATAGCAACTACACTATACATCAGCAAGAGTGATAGTAGTCGCATAAACAAGAGTCTCTTCATGCTAGTCCTTAAAACATTAACCTTTGTAGCAAGACTTGCAACGACTCTTCTACGCCTCTTTCCTTCTAGCTCTAGCTCCCGTATCCTACGAATGAGATATTCTATCTCGGCACGGATGCGCAAGTAATCTTTTCCGGACCAATACGCGAAAAGTAGTTCAGACAATATGAGCGACGAGAAAGCAAGGCCAACAAGGTAGGCCTCATAAACTAAGATGGGGTTCAAATAACTGCACCACGTAAATTTGAATTAACTTTTATTATTCATCTCCATAAGCATTTTTGCGAGCGCCACAAGCTTATAGGCAGCCTCTTCTGGCTTACCTTCTACATTTTCAACAACATATACGCTAGCAGCAACTAGGACAGCACTACTCATTGCTGCAACACGTGCAATGCTCAGAAGTTCGCCTATTTGATTAATACCACCTATATCACTTCTCTTACGACTAGCATCGCGTCTATGATGTTCATATATAATCTCTGGCGGAGCTTCAATAACTACTATAGAGTCTGGCTTCAGTTCTTTAACAACATTTTCAGGTAATCCTGGCCAGTAGCCAGTAGGAGTCTTTATCACTGCGTGGGTATCGACGAACAAAATCCCCTTGTTCGTGAGCTGGTGCTCAGCATCAAGTCTTAGTGCTCGCGCAGCAAATTCTTGTAATTCAAGTTGCCTCCTTAAAGGTAGATGCCTTAACTCATCGCGGTGCTTAACCCACCCCTTTTTTATGGCAACCGAGAGCATATAATTGCCGAAGTTAGCTATCTTGAATTCCATGTTTTCTTGCTCAAGTATTTCCTTAGTTTTATTCAACACAGTTGTCTTGCCAACACCTGGTACTCCAGTAACAATGATAGTTATGAATTTATTGCGGGGGGGCATGGCGTATCACTCGTCTCTAGTTCTGCTACCCATGCGTAGTTGTTGTATAAACAGTTTAAAAGTAATCTTAATGTTTTTAAGTAAGCTTGTGTATAAATGGTATGCCGGAGTTGAGTTCCTAGCGACCTATAATCCTCTGCAACATTGGGTACATCTCCAGAGTCCTCTCATATGCTAGCTGTTCGTAGAAGTTATAGATTATGCCTACAAGTAGCACCAAGCCACTACCATAACTGTAGGCTCCAAATATGTCTGCTATTATTGCTATGCCTGTAACTAGTAGTGAGCTTATGATTGTCAAAGGATATATGTATCTTGCGAGAATTCTCTCCAGCATCTTGACATTCTTCCTTATGCCTGGCAATTCTAGCCCTGATTTCACAAGGTTCTCGGCTTGATGCCTAGGGCTAAGACCAGCTATTTCTACCCAGATAAAGCCAAAGATTAGTCCTAGTACAAGCCATGAAATAGCGAAGCCTAAAGTGCGTAAAGGTTCACTTACAGCCTCAAGGAGGCCCTGTGGTGGACGGGTAATCTCGTGAGCGTAAGCAAAGAGTTTCGCAACGATATTCTCTTGGCCAGCAATGCTTGCGGCGAGAGTATAGAATATCTGAAGATCAGAGACGAGTATGGCAACGAAGAGTATCGGTATGTTAGTCACATATATAAAGTTTAGTGGAATCCTTGTCTTTATACTACCATACCGGGGACTTGTAACTGGTATATAGACACGCATGAGCTGGAAATACAGCAAGGTCATTATCAGCACTATGGTAGCCACTAATCCTATAAAGTCTGGTAAGCCTCGTCGCAGTATTGCAAGGTCACGATTAAGTACTATTTGAGGAATCCAGCCATAGTAGTCCCCAGCTTCCGTAACTATCACAGGCCCAGCGAGTCTCCACACCATTCCCTTCACCACACCAGCGACGATGAAGAGGCTCAGTGCACTACCTATTCCCCATCCATTCCTTACAAGTTCATCGAACCACATTAGTATGAGTGTTGCAAACACTAGCTGGACAACAATTAATGCTTTAACCCATCCTGGTACACCTATAGGTGCCGCTCCACCCAGTGTTGTCTGCCAGAATACTCCACCAATAGCATAAGCTGCTGCTTCTAGTGCAGCAAAGATTATTGAGAGAGTACGCTGTGCACCCATGAAGATTTTACGGTCTCTAGGCTTTGTCAAATCCATCTCTATGAGGCCGCCGCCAACTAAGACTTCGAGGACTATGCCAGCAGTTACTATGGGGCCTATACCCAAAGTCATGAGTGACCCTATGTTCATGCCAAGAAGCATCTGTGCTAATGCTTGTGACTGCTGTGCACCACCAAGATTAACTCCATAAAGCGGTATTTCACCCATAATTAAGTATAGTAGTACAACTAATCCGGTCCAGGTTAACCTTGTCGGCAACGGTGGACGTCGCGCAGGCTTCTCGACAGAGGGGATGTACTTTGATACCTCAGCAAGCGCCTCCATAATCGCCATAGTATGTCAGCCCTAGTGGAGAACGGGAGGTGCAAGCCATATAAGGGCATCGCAACTATGAGCATGAAAGTCAACTAAAGAGGATTATCAAATAAATTAATTATTAACTTTAGTGACTACTTTTATCGGGGCTTACTTAGAGTAAGGTTTTAGCGTTGTAGTACTTTAGGGGGTAAAACCCAGTGAGTGCACAGCTTGCAAGACAAGACTTATCGTGGTTCTTGACTAAGACCTAGTGAACTTAGCTTTCTACCTTTCTTCACTGGCTGATAGTAATACTACCTCGCCGCCTGCTTGTTTTATCTTCTTAATTGCTCTCTCTGTCGCTTCAGATACTATGACTTTAACTGGTTTGTCTATACTCCCTCTACCTAGCAACTTATGATACCCCATCTCTGCGAGATTAACAACTATACGGCCTTCATCCTCACGTGCTATGCCTTTTGCGAGCCACTCATTAAGGTTTTCAGCAAGTTCGCCAACATTTATCTCCTTGGCTTTAACCTCATATTTCTGAGGTGGGTTGAAGCCATGCTTGCCAAACCACGTTGGAGCATACTTGACAACCCATGTCCACATATGCTTATGCATACCAGCTGCGCCAAATCCTCCTCTACTGCCACTCTTACGGTGCTGGCCTATTCTGCCCCAGCCCATAGTTCTCGTCCGCCCCCTAAGCTTCCTACTCTTACGTCTCTTACGAACAACCATCCCTGTAACACCTCCACATACTAGGTTTAGAGCATTCTACGTATAAGCTCATTTATAGCAGGACCACGATAGCCTAGTTCTCCTCCAGCTCCATAGGGCTTCTTTATGCTTCCCCTGAACCCTCCACGAGGAGGGTGAAGCCGGAATACTGGCTTAATGATCCACTTCTTGCTCTTCTTATCGTATAATTTGTGGAGCATTATTTCTCCCTTTAAGAGCTTGTCAGCAAGTTCCTTAACACCGCCTTTCAAGCCTAATTTCTCAGCAACATACTCATCTGTTAGTGGCTTATTGCCAGGAATTCTACCCCTCCTTCTTAAGAGTTCTATGAGTGTGTCACGATCTATCTCTCCCCAAGTAATCCAGTCCTTCACCCTGTGTAACATTCTCTCTATTCCCGGCAATGTTGAAGGGTACAAGACTAGGTGGTGCTTTCTGTGCAGTCTAAGCAGCTTTAGTGTATGCTCTACGTCTGGGTGAACATCCACGCGGCCGCGTATACGTATAATTGCGTAGAGCTTGACTTGGCTAGCCTCCTGCTTCTCTGCCTCTTTTTCTTGTGGAATAACACTGGTCTGCATACATAAACCACCCATCAATGTATTGGTTAGAGACGATCGATACATGAAGGGTTCTTGGTTATACTGAATCATATACACTATATTCATGCAGACCAGTCTAGTGGTGTTACGAACTCGTATGTCCGCTTGAGCGCGTTGTACGTGGCTTTTACGAAGTTTATGGTTGTCCTCGTGTCTCCCTTTGTGAAGCTCCACACATCCTTTATTCCTGCTAGCCTAAGTACGACTTTTGCCGCATCGCCAGTGACTAGACCCGTACCCCTAGGTGCAGGCTTCAATACAACTTCAACACTCCCACTCTTACCTCTAACAGTGAATGGTACACTGTGAGGCTCATCACACAAGCACTCCCAGCTACCACACCCTCTACGGACTGGTATGATGTTAAGTTTAGCATTTCTTATAGCCTTCTCTATCGCTATACGTAGTTGCCGTGCTTTGCCTTGGCCTACACCTACTAATCCGTTTTCATTGCCTATCACTACTACTACACGAAACCTATTGATTCTACCTGCATCAGTCATTTTCTGGACGAGGTTAACGTCTACGGTCTCAGATTTGAGTTCAGGACCTACGAGGTAGTCTACTATTTCAGGCTCCAGAATTGGCAGGTTCCTCTCAAAGATCTCTGTTATACTTTTAATTCTCCCTTCTTTCACTAGTCTACCCACAAATGTCCGTGGCCTCCATTCTTGCTCAAGTTCATATGGTGACATGCTCATTGCTCGTCAGCCTCCGTGCCCGTCTTTACTTTTTCAATCACATCTCGGTACTCTTCTAGTATTTTATTCTTAACTTCCTCAAAGTGCTCAGGAAGCTTTTCTGGCTCAAGGCCTCTCTTTAAGTACAAGCTGAATCTGCGCTCGTAGAGCTCTGGGTTCTGCTCCTTTAGCATAGCTGCATACTTTGCCACGTGTTCACCTCTTATGCGGTACTCCTCTGGGAGTATCTCCTCGCTGTGTGGCACTTCTAGACCTGCATCAACCGCACCCTTCATTGCAGCAAAGACGCGGGAGCCCTTTACGGGTCTATGAAGCCCTATATCTAGGACAGCATAGTTATAGCCTGCCTTTAAGGCACGCAGACCTGCAAGAAGACCAGTCAAGTATGCTGCTGAAGTGTTCTTTGTACCACCCATCCACCCATACCTCTTGGCGAGTTCACGGCTGTGGGCTGCTACTACTGTCACATCTCCTTGAGGCTTTGCTACTATTAGTTGAACCCATATGTACTTGTTAGTCTTCCTTACTACTAGTCTAGGCTTACCTGAAAGTATCATTACATAACGCTTATAGTAGTTGGTCTTACCCTCGCGCCTACGCCTCTTAGGGACTTTATACCGTGGCCCATGCGCCAACCTGTGTCACCGCCTCTTCTGCTAACGAGAGCGAGTCCCAGACCACACAGCAAGAGCAGAACCCCTAATAAAAGAATGGTGTAAAACACAGGCTGCAACAGTTTGAGGCTAAGCCTAGTACATAACTTTACACAAGACAAGGCATATCCATTACAAATTATATTTGCAAAGTGCTCTTCTTACATAGAAAAACCCCTAGGGTTAGTACAATAATGAGGGTTACTGGATACTAATAGAGCGTGTAATCGTTTGACTCAAGGATACTAAGTTTTCTAGTCATGGAGTCTGTGTGCATCCCAGAAGCAGCCTATCTATCATTACTTCCTCGTCTGAAGGACTTGTGATACTAGGGTTGCCATCCATAGAGTTTCGAAAAACACTAGTTATGGAATCGTAATGGGGGCCGTGCTCTTGGATGATACATATATGTTTATAGTTTTACTAAGTAGCTCAGCCCTATTGTTTTGATATCGTACATAGCAGTATAGGGCTCCTCCTTAACTTCGGCATCCATTTTAAGTCTCTTAGCTAGCTTGGATGCCCTGCCTACACGGGCACTAAGACTCTCATTAGCAAAGACAACGTATACACGGCCATCACTAGACTTGGCAATTACGTTTATCAAGCTCTTAGGATCAGGATAAATTACAATTCTGCACGAGAGAGAAGTTAGGCGTGAATGGTGAAACAGTCATCACCGCTAGAGAGTCATGACTGATTAGCAGGGGAATATAATAAAACCGTGATCAATAAGCTTGTGATGAAAGAAACCCGCATAAATACCCCATTACTCCAGCATAGTAAGCCCACTCCTTAATTTATTCATAAGCATTATGGAGGCATTACTTAACACTTAACCTCTATCAGCTTTAGCTAAGAAATGTAACTATAATAATAATAATAATAACAAACAAGTAGACAATATTATTTTTCAAACAGCCTCCTTGCCGCAGTCTTGTATGCATACTGAGCGCCGTGAGATTATTTTATACGGCTACTTAACTAAAGTCGATAGCATAATTTACTTACGTACACTTGTTGGATAGCCATGTTCTTCTAGCCAACGTTTTAGTGAAGCGAATGTTGGAAACATACCGCCCTTAGCCCACATATAGAGTTTCCTGTATGTTCTCCTATCTATTACACCATGGTCACGCAGGTATCGTAGGTATCTTCTGATTTTACGTATACGAGTCATCCATTCTTCTTTGGGGTCACGGCGTGCTGAAGCGTCCCCTTTACGCCTTCCAGGCCCTCTATGTCTTCCTTTCTTCTTGGCTTTATGTTTCTCTCTCCATCTACCCCTTGAGGGTGAGTGCGACGGTATAACTTGTATTATACCTTCTTTTATAAGCTTCTTGACTTCATCTCTTGTTATGGCTTCAGATACCTTATCCAGCTGGCTAGGATCTATCCATATACGCGACACTCCTACACCAAGTATTTCCGCTGCAAGGCGTTTCTGCATGCTGACATCGGTCAAGTCCCTTCTCCCTCCAGCCACACACTTCTAGGAGACCCCAAAATATGTTAGGGGTTTGAAACTTTGAAACCTAATTCCTTCGCTTTCTTAATTATCTCCATACGTTTTCTAAGACCGACACTTGATGCTATTACTATGATGTGTTTCGAAGGATCTAATTTCTCTAGGTCAGAGGGTGCACTAACTCTTACAGGTTTAAGCCCCGTAGGGTGAAGGCCTCTTACAGTTGCTGGTGAGCCGTAGCCTATTTCTACAATAGGTGGTCTACCCTTGAGCCGCAGCCTCATTGGGTTATCTATTCCTTTAGGCTTCCTCCACTTTGGGTCGTTCTTGAATTTGGGGAATTTCCACCAAAGTGTTCTTAGGAACTCTGGCTTCCTAGACTTCAACTTCTTACGCAACCTCAATAGTCTCTCAAAGTCCTTGCCTTTGCCAGCCATTACTCTGCCACCCCCTTCTCGTAGATGTATATCCCGTCTATAAAGACTCGCCTATCTCTATCCTTAACTTTCGTAGCAAGCTCTATGTTTGCTGCAGTCTGCCCCACAGCCTCAATGTCTATACCCTCAACTATGACATCATTCTTTTGCACCTTAACAGTGACACCAGGCATGATCTTGGCGACTCGTGGAGCCTTTTCGCCGAGGAAGTTCTCGATGACGACTTTATCGCCTTGAACTTTCACTGTCATGGGGAAGTGCGAAAACACTATGCGTAACTTGTATCGGTATCCCTTAGTTACACCTGTAACCATGTTCTCTATATGAGAGGCTATGGTGCCCACTAACGCTTTTTGTCTCCTATTAGCGAAGAACGTCTCCACTACAATCTTCTTACCTTCTTCATCTTCATCAAGCCGAATAATTATGCCTCTTGCATGTGAGAAATCCCGAGTAAGCTCGCCCTTAGGCCCACGTACTGTCACCTTTAACCCATCAACGGTGACGTCAACTCCTTCTGGAATGCGGACCTCTTCAGCTACATGTGTATACTTCACCAACGCTTTCTTACCCCTCCTCTTCAACCCTATGCGTCAACACATGCGGGCTACCCTTATTTAAGCGAATTAGTAGTATGCCTCTTCAAGATCTAAGGACTATCCTTATTTAGCCTTAGTCGCTGGAGAGAGAACAACAAAAAGCTATATGTAAAGGCATAAGTTGAAAGTAATAAAATTACATTACGTTGTATTTACATATTTTAGTATACGTAGGCTAGTAGAACACCGCCAATCCTCTTGACAATAGCCTCCCTATGAGACATTACACCTTGGCTTGTTGATATGATTAGTATACCTATATCTCTGCTTGGCAAGTACTTACGTATCCAGTCTGGCATGCGTAGCAAGTCTCTATAACTTATAGAGTACCTCGGCTTGATTACACCAGCCTTGTTGATTCTTCCCAGAAGTCTGACCCTTATTTTACCCCAACGACCATCATCAATGTATTCAAATTCACCAATGTACCCCTCACGCTGCATTACACGTAGCACATTAGCTATGAGCTTGGAGGCAGGCATTATTACTACTTCCGGTTTTGCACGCATTTCAGCATTCACTATGGTAGCTAAGGCATTTGCGAGCGTGTCGAGCATGACCATGCATTATCTACCTCCATACATGCACACTTACATGTACTTGCGAAAGCCTAGGCTTACAGCTAATTCACGGAAGCATTGACGACAAAGCATTATACCATATTTTTTAATTACAGCATCATGACTTCCACAGCGTTGACACCTATAGGCTCCACGTCCATATTTGACTACACGAGGAGGCCTATACTTTCCCATAAGCTTCACCCCCAATACGTGATTTTACCTGGGCTCTATAACTACACCAAGTAACTCATGTAATAGAACCATAGATTCTTCCCTTGTGACTCTATGCCTACGAGGTATATGGCTCCTAGCACGTCTCCGTCTTGCAACACGATAGCCTGGCCGCTCAACTGTAACAACAACATCCATGCCGAATACTCCTATCTCTGGGTCGTATCTCACACCTGGGATTAATATATGCTCTTTAATCCCGAAACCAACATTGCCATACTCATCAAACTGGCTTGCTTTAAGCTTATTTCCAACTGCCGGGAGGACACGGCGTAGGAACTCTATAGCCTTCTCTCCTCTCAATGTTACAACAGCTGCTATAGGCTCACCTTTTCTTATACCAAAGTCTCTTATAGTCCGTTTTGCCCTGCGTATGGATGGTTTTTGGCCTGTAAGCATTTCAAGTACTTTTACTGCCTTCTGGAGTCGCTCGCCAGACTCGCCAACGCTAATGTTGACTGTTACTTTGGCTATTCTAGGCTTTAACATTGGGTTTGATTCCCAGCGCTTCTTAATCTCTTCTATTTGTGTAGGCTCTAGTGGAAGAGGCTGAACTTGTTTCTGTGTACTCACTTCCATGCACCCTCTGGTAAGCTTATCCAAGGCTCCTCATTAGGTCTAGCAATTACGAACACGTAGTCGAGGCTAGTCTGGAACTTTTCGCCGCGCACATCCTCGATAGTCACAATGCTGCGTGAACGCTTGAATCCACGTTGGATTGCTACTACGCGTCCTACACGGCCAACATTTCTTCCACCAGAAACAATTACTAGACTGCCTACTTCCAGCTTAGCGTAGTCAAGTAGTTGTTGATCAGGTATGCTAATCTTAACAGTTCCAAGTGTCTCATACGGCTTTGCTTCAACAGGATTTGACGGATCACTTACACGTATCAAAACATTTCTGCCATCATGGAGGTGGAGCTGAATATGTCCACCTTTGACTGTTGACTTATCCTCTACTCTGCCAAGCTTGAAGGCGGCCTCTTCTTTGCTTATTGGATGTAGGGTGAAGAACTTTACAGGGTAGGGGAGAACCCTGTAGTACTCTCCTGTTTCAACAACTTCAAGTACATCCATGAGGCCTACGGGGTACTTGTAGTTTCTTCTAACCCTACCATCAATTTTGAAGTGCCCTTCTGCTATCAGCTTTCTTGCCTCACGGGCTGTCTTGGCGTACCCTAAAATGTCTCTAACTATGATAAGTAATGGTATAGACCTCTCTATGGGATGAGGGCCTGGTGAAGGCTTAACCGTAAATACTCCTACCTTGGCTCGAACGGGCCAGAACTTTGGTGCTGCTAGAGTCTTTAAGTGCCGTCTACCGCCCATGCGTGCCATTGTCTGCACACCCCCTCAGCTTACGTCGTCTCTACCCCTCTTTAATCCTGCCCAGCTCCTCACTCTTGAGTATAGCTGAGGCGTAAGCCTCTATGGCATTCTTGAGTGATTGCAGAAGCTCTCTGCCTTGTCTCTTCCTCTCGATAATGGCTTTTCTACGCTCATCATCAAGTTTTAGTGAGACTATCATAACATTAGATGGGTGTATGGGGTAGAAACGTGGCTCACCGCGTGCATTCGTAATAGTGGCGCCTTCCACATGAATGCGCATTTTCCTCAAATCAACTTTGACCACTTTGCCTCGATGTCCTTTGAACATTCCTCGCATAATCACTACTTCATCTCCAACTCTTACTGGGAGTGTTCTAATACCGTATTGCTTGCGTAGCTCAGGGCTCAGTGGGGCAGCAACAAGCTTCTGCCTTTTGTGGAGTGGTGCTCTGTAAAGTGTTCTCCTCTGCTTTCTTGGTTGGCTTGACTTGGTCCACCTCATCATCAATCCCTCCACACCATTCTAGCACGAGGCCTTATATTATTATGCTCGCAATATTGGCGACTTTGGGCCATCTTTCTGCTGCTTCACGAGCTATAGGGCCGCGTACTTCACTACCCTTAGGTGTGCCATCGGGAGATACTATAACAACAGCATTGTCCTCAAAAGCTACCCAAGTACCGTCAGGCCTACGATAAGGCCTTCTTTGTCTAACAACAACTGCACGTACAACCTGTCTTCTCATCTCGGGTGTGCCCTTCTTTACAGTTACAACAACCATATCGCCAACAGAAGCGTAAGGTATACGACGCAACCTACCCTTGTATCCAATCACACCTATTATCATAGCTTCCTTTGCCCCACTATTATCAGCTACAGTAACATAAGTTCCAACTTGAACCCCTGCCGCTATTCTACGACGTGGCGCGGCTCCTGCCTTACCCTTAGGCATAAAACCCACCCCTATTACAGCGAGCTTCACTCCTACTAGATTAAGGTTTGCGCCTCTGACCTCAACACTACGAACATTAAGGTTGACGGTTTTGCTTTATTCTAAGGATATCCTTACTTCTTGCCTATAACACCAAGCACTACAAAGTGCACGGTCTTAGCTAGCGGTCTTGTCTCACCAATGACTACTATATCACCTGGCTGAGCATTAATACATGGCGGGTTGTGTGCATGGATCCTACTTCTCCTACGCTCATACCTCTTGTACTTTCTGTCATAATACAAGTACTCTCTTTCAACTACCACAGTATTCTTCATCCTCGCCTTGACAACTACGCCAGTAAGGACAAGCCCTCTAACTCTCACGCTTCCATGCCATGGGCACTTAGAGTCATTGCATACTTTCTCGGGCGGCTTTACACCCGGGATCCCAACGTTTCTTACTCGTACGGACAAGCCATACAACCCCCTTGCCTCTTTCTAGCCTTTTAAGCCTTTCAGCAAGCGTCCCAAATATCTCCTCTCCACGTACAAGAACACAACCAGCTTGCTCCAGCTTAAATATGAATAGGCTACCCTTCTTTGGCACACAAGCCCTATGCTTCTCATTAAGTTCTAATACGATACAAGTACGTGTTTCCCTAATTACCTTACCACATAATCCTCTGAAAGTGTGATTGGGATGAAAAAGTATGCAGGCCTCTAGGCCTACGAGAGCAGTAAAATATATGAGCCAAGGAGCTGTTCCTGCTCTATCCTTCCTAGTGTTACTATTCGAGACAGACATGGTGTCCCACATAGCTGTAATGCTAGCATAAAATGTAAACAAAACACTCAATCAATAAGGGAGTACTAGAGGCTTTATACTTAGTACTAATGCTTTTCAGCTACTTTTCTTTGTCTGACGCTGCTGCATAGCTAGCTCTTCTTCGCGTATGACAGTCAATATCCTAGCTATGGACTTCCTAATAGCTCTTATTGCTCCAGGGTTCTCCAGTGTGCCAACAGCGGCTTTAAGTCTAAGCTTAACAAGTTCTTCACGTAGCTCCTGGAGCTTCTTTAGTCTCTCCTCTGGACTCATGTTACGTATATCGCGTGTACGTAAGAGATATTTACCCATTGGTCTTCACCCGCGTAACTGTTTAGGAGGCTAAAGTAGCATTACAAGCCTCTTTACTCATTGGAAACCTGCTCTCCTTGCTGCTCCTCGGCGACTTCTGCTATACGTGTTTTCTCAAGTTCTTCACGTATTTGCTCAATGAATTCTTTGGCCTCTTCTGGGCTCTTTATCCTAACATAGTCGCTAGGCTTAGCGGGTTTTACTATAGTTACTTCAATCCCGTAGGTACCAGGCTTTAACGTTAAATGCATGACTGCCCTGTCAACCATGTATTCTACCTGGTGCCCGGTTGAGTATACTTTGCCCCAGCGCACTTTTTCGTATCTTGCTCTCTCAGTGCGTAATTTACCGCTTATTATTATTTGTGCTCCAATAGCTCCTGCATTTATTATCCTTCTAAGCATGACATTTGCTACTCGGCGATAGTAGGCTCCTCTCTCGAGGAACACAGCTATTCTTGAGGCTACAACACGAGCGTTGAGATCAGGGTTATCTACGCGTTTGACTGTTATCTGCGGATTATGAAGCCCAAAGTAGTTCTCGAATACAGCTGCTAGTTTTCTTATGGTTTCTCCTCTTCTCCCGATAACCATTGCAGGCCTCTCAGCTAGTATAAGAACTCTCGTACCGAGGGGGAATTGTACTATTTGCACACCAGCATAGCCAGCACGGTAGAATCTCTTGGCAAGGTATTCATCTATCTTTGTTTGTAGCATTGCCCTACTAATGAAGTGTTTCTTTATGAGTACCACGGTTACTCCTCCTCCGTAACAATGATTTCTATGTGGCTATAGTGCTTAAATCTTGGAGTTGAACGTCCAAATGCTCTAGGCATCCATCTCTTAAGGACTCTACCTTTGTGTACAGCTATATGAGTTATCCGTACACGTTCAATATCGAGTCCTTTGACTTCAACGTTATTCTCAACGTTCTTAAGAAGTTTGAGAAGTATTTTTGCGGCCTTGACTGGGTATCTCGCCATAGGCACCTTATACCGTTCAGCAACACCACGATGGTGAGCTTGCTTACGTCTGTAACGGAAGAGGGGAACAGGCTCCTTACCCGCTGCCACACGCTCCAGAAACTCTTTTGCTTCACTAAGCTTCATACCGTTTAACATCCTAGCTAGATTAACAACCTTCTTAGGTGATATAGGCGCATCCCACATCATAGCCTTCGCTGAGCGCTCTTCGTCAACTCTTACAGAGTAATGCCATACAGGCACATCTGCTCACCCACTAGAGTCTTAGTAGCTATCCCCAGCTCACCACCACGCAGTACTCCCTAAAATAAAGTAATTTCCTACAACAACATACGCGTCTGAGACTTTAAATCAACAAGCATTAACAACTTATTGAAAAGAAACAGCTATTACATTAATCGTTACATCACAAGTTAACAACCTAGCACATCAACTCTTAATGCTCCTAGATAGTGAGATAAGCGCTGTCGCAACTGCAAGAAGTGTTGAACCGTCATCGCCCAGGCCCAGTACCGCCCATAATGGAATAGCACCTGCAAATCCTGCTGCTAGCGCTACAAACTTAAGAGCCGCAGCCACGGTAAATGAGTAGATAAGTGCCTTGAAATATCCTTTACCAGCTCTTATTAGTTGCGGTAAGGTAGAGATATTAGTTACGACTGCATCAGCAACACCTGCAACAACGCTAAGCTCCCCTACTGCAACTCCAACATCAGCCTCAGCGAGAGCAGCAACATCGTTAACACCATCGCCTACAGCCAGTACTTTATAGCCTTTAGACTTAAGAGCCCTAACAAGCTCGAGTTTACCCATAGGGTCAAGTCTCGCCTTATACTCTGCTCCAAGCCTTTCAGCTACCCTCTTTACCCTTTCTTCAATATCACCACTAGCCACAATTATTTTGGCACCAAGACTCTCAGCAATACGGCGAATTTCATTGATTAACGACTCATCAACGTGTTCTTCGAGGCATATAGCTGCTATAGGAATATTATTCTCAG
The DNA here is from genome assembly GCA_027046265.1 of Pyrodictiaceae archaeon. Taxonomy (GTDB): domain Archaea; phylum Thermoproteota; class Thermoprotei_A; order Sulfolobales; family Pyrodictiaceae; genus QNYQ01. The sequence goes on along the minus strand of JALTZF010000067.1, from coordinate 29,360 downwards.
CTAGATATACGGCCCGCAGACCCGCGCACACGTCCGGCACACGTACCCCTGTCTTCTCCTCAATGAACTGTTTTGATCCAAGAACAACTGTCCTATCTCCATTAATCTTCGCTTCAACCCCTCTACCCGGAATTTCTCTAGCATTTTGTGGCACTGGGAGAGTCTTACCACCATATAGCTTATACGAAGACATTATAGCCCGCGATACTGGATGCCTGCTTGTCTGAGCTACGGAAGCTGCCATTTCTAGCGCAGTTCCCTCACTAATATTATTAGTGAGAGTTTTTACGTGTACAACCTTGAGTTCACCTAAAGTTATAGTTCCAGTTTTATCTACAACTATCACGTCTATGCTGCGGAGTTTTTCTAAAACATGTCCGCCACGCACAATTATACCACGCGATGCGAGCAAGCCTATACTATAAAGTGTAGCAAAAGACGAAGCAACTATGAAAGCGCTCGGACACCCAGCAAGTATAACTGGTAAGGCTCTTGTGAAGCCCAGATATAAGACAAGGATGCCATACGCTGATAACACAAATAATGTATACCAAGGAGCCATACGATCTAAGAGAACTTGGATCTTAGACTTGCCAGCAAGCGCTCTCTCAGCTTCCCTTACAAGAATAGACAGTGTGGACTCTTTCACTGTACGCTGTGCTCTGACGACAAAAGACTCACCAATATTGACATAGCCAGCCCTTACAAGGCCATTCTTTCTAACCTCCAAGGGTTCTGATTCTCCAGTCACAATAGAGGTATCGACAATAGCCTTCCCAGAAACCACTATTCCATCAACGGGAACTACCTCTCCATGACCTATTACTACTTCATCTCCAGCCCTTATATTATCAGCAGAAGTTTCTACAACATAATTGCCTCTCTTAAGTTTGACACGCCTTGGAACAAGATCCTTTAAGCCACGTATCTTCTTTGCAGCATATGATTCAGCATACTCTTCAGATAACTCGGCAATCGCATAAAGCAGTGCTATAAGGGCTGATTCAACGTATAAGCCCTCAATTGCACTGACACCTATAGCGATGGACATCAGCGCGTCAACAGTGAATTTTTTGTAGCGTATTAACATGAAAATAAAGCGGAATAGGAGCACTAGAGAGATTATCACCTGGATAATTTGCACTGAAGTGTACATGTTCAAATATGAGAGTAGGAATGATACAATAGCAATTGGTATCATTCCGATCCATAAGCACTCCTCTATTATACATGAATACTTCTTCTCTGTATCATTGTGGTGCATCTCAGCTCCCTCTTAGATCCAAGTAAGATTAGGCTGCAGTAGTATAATAAGTTCTTTTGCTAAAGTTATGAATGAATTGTTATATAAGATTTATTAAGAGCCGTTTACTTCTCTTAATATAGTATACATGAGGGTGTTATACATGCCAATAATAAGTATATCATTACCACAGTCTCTACTCGACAAGATAGACCATTACTTACACGTACTAGGTTTTGTAAATCGTTCAGAATTTATCCGTGAAGCAGTACGAAGATTTCTTGAAAGCCTTGAGCTTGAGCAGAAGAAAGGACGGAAACTACATTGGATACTTGTAGTCATAACTGAACACGATCAATCATCTACTGTTGATCAAAAAGTAATAGACACTATACACTCATACCAGACAATTATTAAAGCATTTTATCACCAACTATTGAAGGATAGTACTTGTGTAAACATAGCAGTTGTAGAAGCTAGTATTGAAGAACTTCAGGGACTACACAAAGATTTAAGACGACTACGTGGAATAGTAAGGATCTGGTTTATACCTATAGAATCTTAAACACAAGAAAAAGAATACAACATGACGACTATATCATTTTAATGAATAGCTTAATGAACAAAGAAGTGAACGGCTTCTAGGAGAAGTTTGACGCCTAGGGGTGGAGCCTCCGCGCGCTCATAGCACCCCGTATACGCGGGGGCCTCACGCGGGCCTACTCCAGATCTTGACTTTTAACTGGTCTGTTTCTACTTATATTGCTTTGCCTGTAGAAGAATGAGCTGACTATAGTACATACAAAGAGTGCGCAGGATTAATTATGCCAAGAACTAGGACATAGTAATTACTAGTTCTGGTGAAACAATGTATAAAATCACCGAGGATGACTTTGTCATTGTATGCTATTAAAAGCTAGTCTGATTAGAGTAAGCCCAGCCGAGCTGCTATATCGGTTGCACTGTATTCTCTAGATAGCTTAACATATGCTTTCTTTTCGCCGCGTGGAGTTATTAGTGTGTTAACTTTTTCGACTTTAATGTTGAAAGCCTCCTCAACAGCCCTCTTTATGTCGTGCTTTGTCGCTCTACGCTCTACTATGAAAGTCAGTGTATTGGCTTGCTCAATCAGGCGGAGAGCTTTTTCGCTTTGTACAGGCCTTATTATTATCTTCCATGGGTCAAAACTCATGCGTCTTCACCCATCAGCCAAGAATGATGCTATCGAAGCGTTTACCAAGCCTGTAGAGGGCTTTCTCAGTGATAACTGTTAATCTACCTGGGACCCCTCCAGGAGCTAAGTGTAGTACATTAACCAGGTCTGGTTCTGCTATGTCAACACCTGGTAGACCCTTCACGGCGCTTGCAAAGGGTGAGTTATGGTTTTCTACAATGAAGAGGACACTCTTTGGTTGTACGTATCTGCGTCCACGCCTCTTCCCTTTGCCTGCCCTTATTCGTGTCCGTGCTCGTGCTCTTTCGATATCAGCCCATACACCTATCTTGTCTAGAAACGCTCTTGCATCCTTTACTCTGGCAATGCTTTGCTCGATTTTGTCCTCAATTATTACTGGCAGACGTTCAACAGCGAATACATGGCCTCTTTCCTTAACCATTTCAACTCGTGCCGTAGCTGCTAAGGCCGATGCTGTTGCTAGCCGCTTTTCCTTCTTGTTAATCTCCTCGTGAATTCTCTTCTCTGGACGTGGCGGATGTGCAAGATGGCCTCCTACAGCCGAGTTTATAAACGCTGCTCTGCCAAGCCCAGGTATTCTAGGTACACGTGCTATACCGAGCCCAACACCAAAACTTCTTGCTGTGGTTCTCTTACCAGCCATTGGGTCCCGGCCTTTAGGCTGTAATCGTGCAGTGAACTCGGAAAGGAACGCACGCCGTATAAGGTCTTTGCGTACTGGTAGACCGAAGACCCTAGGCAGAGAGACTTCTTGAATAATACTACCATCTATACTGTACACGGGTACTCTAGGAGGCTCAGCGACTAATAGGAACATTGTAGAGCCTAGCCTCTTGCTCATGACTTAACCGCCTCTCTGAGACCCATGGCTATCCATCTAGGAGTCTAGTGTATATAAAAGAGACTGTTAGTTGCCTTGTTTGCTTTGTAAACTAATATAAGTTATCTTTGGTGGTTCTGTTGGATTCCATAGCGCCCTAACCGGGTGACGGAGTACTATTGGTCTCTTGGGTGTACCGGGCACACTACCAGCAAGCAGTACATAGGTGCTTCTTACAATACCATAGTGGAGGAATCCCCCGGCAGGCGTTATTTCATAGCCATTCTCTCCTATCTTTAGTATACGCTTGTTGTACTCTGTACGGCGATGGAAGCCCATTTGTCCAGGCTGTGGTACTTCACTCCAAGAGAAGGTTGTTGCTGGACCACGGGTGCCGGGGCCGCTCCTGCTACCCTTCCTGTGTTTATGCCATCTCGGGAGCTCCTTTACACCATGACGCTTAATTACGCCTTGGAATCCCTTGCCCCTCGTGACGGCTATTACGTCAACAAACTGGCCGGGTCTAAACACATCAGTTACACTTATTGTTCCACCAAGCAATCCTATGGCGTATTCGAGGCGCTGAGCTAGGTCTTTGCCACCTCCAATCCTTATCTCAAGGATGTCTGGCTTCTTCTTGCTCAGACCACCAACCAGGCGTGGTTGTGTCAGCGCTAGTATCCTAACATCATATATTTCATTAATTAAGCTTTTGAGCTTGTTAGTAGCTTTTTCAGTATCAGGCACATGTAAGCGTGGTATTAACCTATAGATGTCCACATTATACTTTTCTGTTATTTGTTCTGGCTGAGCCCATGCCTCACTAAGAGTGTACAAACCTATGTTTGGATCATAACCGTATACTCTTACTGCCGCAACAACCATCGGCGGCGCTTCCAGCACCGTTACAGGAACGAATATTTCTCTACCATGTGTTATCGAGCCTGGCTCGTCATCTATTATGTAAGCATGAGTCATGCCTACCTTATAGGCTAGAAACGCTAATGGTATAGGGTTCTCAGACTCGACACTAGGCCACGACTTGACTCTAGGCACAAGCCTTGAAGCCCTCTTGCGCGGCCTAACAGCGAGGCTTCCGCGCCTTGGCGCATGTTTCTTTCGCGCACCCACATTACACCACCACGCTACTGGCTTCTGTGCGAAACCCCTAATCCGGCCTTGTACTAGGTGCCCCTTATTATTTTAAACCCTTGTTTGCAGGGCTACAGAGCTAATCAAGATACATATTAATTAAGGAAAGTGTAGCTAGTAGCGCCTCCTCTACTCGTACCGTACGTGTACCCTGACCTGGTATAGTGTTAATAATATAATCTACAACATCGCTGAGTTCTAGGCCTTCCTCACTAGCTATTTCGTAAAGACCGCGATCGGGTGCACCAAAAAGAACTGATACGGAGCCGCGATGTCTAGCTTCGTTGACTATTTCTTCTAGTAGTCTAGGTGTAACCCTCTCGCCAAGTCTACTCGTAGCTACGAGTAGACTGCCATCATCTAATGTGGTTTTGAATCCTTTAGTGAGAACTACCTTAAAACCAGAATAAATTTCTCCTTTACGTGCAAGACGTAGTCTTATGCTAGGCCTTAGAGACTTTATACACACAATTACTCTATCATTTTTCTTGAACTGTCTGACATCAATACCACTAAGCTTAACCAGCTTACCTAGTCCTGCCTCAACAGTTACACTTGTACTATCCACGGCAACTATGAGTGCTTCCCTACACTCGCCAGGCTGCGGGCCTCCGGCACCATGTGTTGGGAGCTGTAACGGGGGAAGAATGCCTACATAGCGTAGTTCAGGAATGTTAGGAGGGTATACACGCTTTCTAAGATACGGTGCCAAGACCATATATTCAAGAATGTTTTTTCCTAACTTACCATCATGCATTGCGCTGTCACGATCAACATAGATGACTACTTCGCTAACTCTAAATATTCCCGCTGTTCTGCCTACTAAGCCCCATTTAATTGTCTTAAATAATAAGTTAGGCTCTGTAGAGCTATAAGATGCTGGTAGCACTATTCTAAGCTTTGTACTACGCGGTTTTATTGTAAAGGCCAATATCTAAGCACCCAATCTTATGGAAAAGGATTAGGGGACAGCGATGGAGATAACTGTAATGGTCACATAGTATATAATGATTTACACCACCCTAATGTAATTTTATGGGCAAGCTAAAAACAATGATAATATTGCCTACCCTATTTCAGCAACTAAGCCTTACTTGCGCTTTTTCTTCCTTGCTTTAACTTGTTTCTCTGCTCTTTCACGTGCTTGACGAGATGTGCTCTCCTCGGTTGACATGAACAGACTTGTTCTTTGCCTTCCACCCATAGTCTTCACCCTACACTTGTCCTAGCCAGAGCACTATAATATAAGTATAACATAGGTACGGTAAGTCTTAAAGTTCGTAAAGGGTTAGTGCTTAGATGGAGGCAACTGCTGGAGTAGAGGAGCCTGTGAGGAGTTTGCCGAGTGCTGAAATATTGGGTGTGACGAATATCCCCTTCTACCGAGGCCAAGTGTTAGGCTCAGTCGGGTTCTCCTCTACATTACAATGGTTCTGCGTTTGCACCCTTCATCATGGCTAACTGCTCAACCCTATTAATATTATTGGAAGGATTTGGCTTAAAACTTCTCTATGCGTGATCTTACTGATACTGTTGGAGTAGTTGTAGAAGACTTAATATCTTTTCAAAGTTGTCTCCAGTGTAAGCGAGATAAGCATAGAGATGAGCCGGTAAGTATAGTGGTTTCTTGTAATAAATGTGGGATAGCGTGATGTGGTGTGGCCCGGGGAGTGCCAGTATTCAAGTGTTTATTCTGTGATAGATGTTGTTACTTTGAAAAGAGTGTTGAAGCACCCATTGTCTTTCCTTGGGAGAAACGTTTGCTAGAAGAGATTGCAGATAGACTGGGTGTTGAGCTCTTCTTTGAGCCTACTTTAGTGTTTAAAGATGAGAAGGATATATGTGTTATTGGTCTCTATAGATGGATTATCAAGGGTTATTGTCCATTCTTTGACAAGCAGACTAGGCTATGTACTATTCATGATAGTAAGCCTCTGGCATGCAAGATGTATCCATTACTAGTGGAGATGCCCACTAATAGGCTAATGGTTTCAGCGAAATGCGAGTGGATTAGGAAGCATGGTGTTAAGCTACTTAAGAGGCTTGAAAATAAGCCAGAGCTCATACCTGCCGTTTTTCCTGGTGAGTTTGAAGCTGTGAAAGACGTCTTGCTCGAATTCAGGGCTATAGAGGGCATTGTTAAGGAGAAGAATTTAAAGAGAGTAGGCGATTTAAAAGAGTGTAAAAGAGCATATGATTTGGATGATTATATTACAAGGTTTGGGTGAAAACACCATGTCAAAACTTCGGAAAGCCCTACGTGTCTTCTTTAATACATACTACGAGGATGATGCCAATAGAGCTGTAGAGGCTATAAAGAAAATAGTAGGAGACACTGGGAGAATTGATGTTAAGAAATCAGGCATTGTAGGTGAGTTGTACTATGTCGAAATACTGCTTCAAGACAATGCTGACAAGGACTCTGTCGAGAAAATGAGAGAAAGAATTACTAACACCTTAAAGGCGCTTTCTGACACAATTTTCGGTGTAAAGGCTTACATCTCAGGTTTTGAGTCATAACATATGTCAGCTGGTTGATCCTACATCATCTACTCTTTCAGCCTATCGGGCTCACATCATTCACGACTATACGCTATCTAAAATCACACTTTTAGTGTTCTCGCTTAAAGGGATACTGTGTTTCTGTCTCCTATCTTCTTTCTAGCATTTTTTCAGCCTTTCTTCAATGTACTTCTTTACAAGCTTTTTTACTAACTCATATACCTTTGGTGAGAATTCTATTTCAAAACGTCTTCCGTCACGTAAGATAAGTATTAGTCTTGGAGATCTAACGTCTTCTTGTATCATAGTTCTTCCTCCTAGCCGTTGCTTTCGGGACCTCTTTACAGGGCGTCGTAGATCGTACTCCTTTATCTCACAGTACCTAATCAGTATATCGTACCCCTTATCAGATGACCGTTGTCTATTCTTTATTTTGTTGATTTTATACAGTAGCAAATCCATAGAGCGTTGGAGTCCACGCAAGGGCCTGATTGATTCCCAATATTCCCCCAGATATTTCAATTTAATCACATTATTCTCAAAGTAGAGATCGTAGTGGAGAGTGTCCGGTCCATGTTTTATTCTAACACTGTATATTATGTTGTCATGTATCGTCATTGTTCCTCCCTGCACTAATCCCATAAATAATGATTATGTGTTTGTCGCCCTGGTGTTTAACTTTCAGCTAACCCTAATCTAGTTATATGCGACATCACTGTTAAGCGCCAAAGTGATTAAGGATTTCAGAGTTAACAATTTACGAAAAATAGGTGGGGGAGGGTAATTGAGTAAAGAAGAGGTCAGCAGAACTGATTTCGGGGAGGTAGTGAGTTCTCTGCCACTTATTGAAGCAAATAATGAGGCTGAGGAGAGTATTGATGAAAAGGTTAAGGCTATCTACAAGCATATAATAGAGAGATCAATAGAGCCCATAAGAGATCCTCGCAAAATGACTAGATCGCTCCTGGAAAGATATAAGCTTATAGTTGATGAGAGAGTGGTTACTCTGGTTGTCGCTGCATTTCTTGCAGGGCGTCCAGTACTCTTCGAAGGCCCACCAGGCACTGGAAAGACAGAGATTGGCGAGGCCATACTTACCCTTTGGGCGGGAAAACCCGCACTTGTAATACCTTGTAGTGAAAACTACAATGAGTACAGAGTTATAGGTGATTTTCACCCCTTAATGGCTCTCAGATATGGATTCACAGAGAAGAGCTTTATACCACGTCCACTGCTTGCTGCTTTATTACTTGATGCTGGCGTTCTTGTCGATGAGATTAGAAGGAGTAATGAAGAGTTCCAGAACATGTTATTGGACATAATAGATAAGAGGAGGATTATTGTGCCAGAACTTAAGAAGGTTTTTAAGGCTAGAGGTGATGGCTTCCAGATTATCTTTACGAGCAATCCCGAAGACTATGCTCAGACAGAGCTAAGTGACGCGTTCCTCCGCCGCGTAGTCAGAGTACCATTTGATTATCCTCCCCCTGAGCTAGAGTACCAGATAGTTAAGATAAGGTATGACGTTAATGCTGAGCTCCCGAGCCACATAGTGAAGAGAATGATAAGCGTCATAGACATCCTAAGGAGAAAGTCACTATATAAGCCTGGCCCAGCAGACACTGTTCTATGGGCACGCATAGCTGGTAGGCTTGCTTACTTACGCGGCAAAAATGTAGTTGAAGATAGAGATGTCATTGATGCCGCACAAATAATACTCTATAAACGTGTTGGAGAAGAGGAGCTGGTAGATGAGGCATTATCTAAGGTCTTCAGCTTGTAGAGAAGACTCAATACTAGATGTCAGCATAGAAGACATACCGGAGCTTGTCACAAAGATAGCCCAGTCTGCGCGGGAGCATGGAGTAAAGGTCACGCTTAGCGAGGAGGTCGATGGTGCCAATTTACTCTTAAACTATATAGCGTTAAGAGGCAAGTTAACTTTAGGTGATGTTGCCTTTGTTTTATCATCAGTTTTTACCAAGAGGGAAAACGACAAGGAAGTTCTAAGGAGAATAATTGCTGACATGTTTTGCAGTACAGCGAGGAAGAGCCTTTTTCTTGATAATGTGGTAAATGACCTAAGAAAGTTGGGTACAAGTTTTGGAAGACGCCTAGATAAACCCCTAGGAAGAATGTCACAGCAGCAGAGAGAGGCTTATGCTCGACTACGGATACTTGGGTTTATACGGAGAGGGAGGAAGGGATTTTATGTTCTGACTAAGAGCAAAGCTGAACAACAAGCAAGGATGCTCTCTAAGAAGTATGGTGATTATAATAATGCTATAAAGAGCCTTATACTAGGTTCTAAACACGCTTTAACAATAGCATCTATAATGAGGGAGTCACTATTCCATTATGTAAACTTAGATGAGCTATCTATCTCAAAAGCTATTGAACTTTATCGTGTAATGAGAGGAGGTTATGAACGTAAGGTTATAGCTAAGGCCATAGCTGAAAAGCTTGACGAGAATAAGAATATTGATCCAAAAGATGTCCAGAGTGTTTTAGAAATACTGGTAAGGCATAAATTACTGACTTCCAAGCATGCTGCTAGGCTCATGCGCGTAGATCCTAGGCTTGCTACTCAGTTATCCAAGATTTACGGTAAGGAGTTCGTGCTTGACGTAGCGTCGTCAATCGCACAAGATAATCAAGATGTAGCAGCGCAGATAACTGCTTATGGGCTCGGATTTAGGGGGAGCGATCGTGAAGCTTTCAAGACAGCATTTAAGATGGGGAAAAAAGAAATATCGAGTCGCGAGATTGAGAAATATAAGAGGATAGCAAACATAGAGTATGCATTG
>JALTZF010000067.1:0-19631 GCA_027046265.1 Pyrodictiaceae archaeon | reverse complement strand
GTATTTTGAGACCGGAAATGAAGCTTATCTTGACATACTTCAAGCTGAGTTAGAGAAAACCATAAGCCGCTATTCTGAGGACAAAGACGTTAAGAGTCTAGCAACAAGCGTAAAAGCCATATTAGAGGGGGACCTACACGTTTTCGTAAAATCAAAAGTGTTTAACCTTGATGCATATACCCTCTTCAGCATCCTTCACCGCATATACACGAACAGCATTGACAGACGTCTACGCATGCAAGCGCTTTATTTGATGCAGCTATTGTGGTATAAAGCTGTTAGAGGAAGACATGGAAGAGCTAGAAAGAGATACGTTAGTGTATTAGACAACATAGGTGTGATGGTTAATAGTAGAGAATCTATTTATAACTTAATTAGAATGATAACACCCTTCATTATATGGAGAAGACCTGTAAGGAGCCGTCAATTTGTTTTAGTACTCGATAAAAGTGCGAGCATGAGACAATTTGCTTTCTATGCATTACTTTCTGCTGCATCATTGTCGCCCTATGTGAAAAGGCTTGTACTTTTCGACACTGACGTAGTCGTAATTGATAGACTGGATAGACACATCCGTAGACCTAGGAGAGTTCTCGATTTAATAATGTCAACACGTTTCGAGGGCTATACTAATATCTCTAAAGCTCTTGAGGAAGCTGTAAAAGGACTTTCACCGCAGACTTTAGTCCTTGTTTCAGACCTTAAGCAAACCGTGATCACTGATGTTTCACCCGAGAACATTATTAGTAGTAACGCTCGGAGAGGATGGATGATACACATCATAACTAATAGCCGAGTTGACAGTGACCTCTATAGTAGCCTTGTCATGGAACCGCGTGTGAAGATATATATTGTTGAGAGATTAAATGACCTTATAAATACGCTAAGAAGAATAGTGTCGAGATAAACCGTTGCTATGATTGAATGAGTCTTATTCCTTAAAGCAGAAATAGTACATCTTTATTGGTTTCACCAATATATGTGCCTATTCGTAAGTTCGTAGTCTTTAAGCGTTGAGCCTTCTTTAAGAGGGATACTATCGCATAGCTTGATGTTCTTTTTATTTCCTCAAGTGCCTGCTTAGGGTTATCGACGAGGTCTAGAACTGTATATGACACAGCTATGCTACAAGATGAGTCTCTGAGTGGCGTATTTTCGATGTCTGCTTGTACGATGTCAACTAGATGTCTCTTGCCTAATTTCTTTGCTCTTTTCATAGAGTTAACAATCATATTATGAGAAAGCTCTAGTGCTACATAGTATGAGACTCTCTGAGATAAACTTGTACTAATAATATATTCTAAGAATAGTAATGTGCCAGAGCCAAAGTCGCAAAGTGTTGCTAGTTGCTTATCTAGCAGGGTCTTCCTGGCGGCATCGTATTTCTCCCATTGCTCATCTCTATATAATTCATCGTAGCCATTTGCTGTGCTATCGTACTTTATCATAATTATACGTTTTCTCATAGTTGCTGACCCTACAGTTTTTCATGTAGAAATGATGATCGGCCTCTTCTTAGAAATATGGCATTGTATTATTCTGTCGAAGCCAGCTAAAAACTTAAACTTGATTAGTAAATGCCCAAGTAGAAGATTGAGAGGATAAAACTGCTTTTTACTTTAAGGCTACATGGAGAGAACTTCTTGTCGCTTTTAGTCCAGGCTCACCGTGTTGTACTTGTTTGCAAGTCGGGCTGAATTCTCCGAGGTAGTGACCTATCATTTCTGGTGTTATTCTGACTGGTATGAATTCTTTGCCATTGTATACCGCTATAGTTAAACCAACCATTTCCGGGAGTATTATCATGTCTCTTACGTGGGTTTTTACAACGGCCTTTTTTCCTTCAAGTATCTTCCTTCGCGCCTTTCTGATTTTCCATAGTAATTTTCTTTGTTGGTCGGTTAATCCGCGAAGCAGACTTCTCCGCTGTCTTGCCGGCAGAAGTTTTATGAACATGTCCATGGGCATTGAGAGAAGTTCCTCGAGTGTGTATCCTCTATAGCGGAACTTCTTCCACTCTGGCGGTAGAGTTTCTAGCCATTTCTTCATTTCTTCATCAAGCCTAAATGTTACCTGCGCCATAAACAACCCCCACATATGTGGCTTTGTACACTCGCATGTTTTAGTGTTATCGCTTCTTCCTACCAGTTGACCTTGCCGCTATATGACCGACCTTTCTGCCTGGTGGTGCGTCACGAGAGACTGTCGTTGGAAAGCTTGGACTCTGATGGCTTCCACCACCATGCGGGTGGTTCACAGCGTTCATTGCGACGCCGCGTACGCGAGGCCATACATGTGGCTTTGCACTCCACTTGTAATAGGCTGCTCCAGCCTTGAGTAATGGTTTTTCAGGCCTTCCAGCGCCTGCGGCTATACCTATTGTTGCACGGGCATCATTGGGTATTTCTTTAGCTTTTCCACTCGGTAACTGAATAATGGTTTTATTACCGCTTCTACCAAGTATTACTGCATAAGCGCCAGATGAGCGTGCTAATTTTCCTCCATCACCAGGCCTTATTTCAACATTGTATATTTGTGTTCCTTCAGGTATTCTGCCTACAGGAAGTATGTTGCCGTTAACAGGTCTTGCATCAGGACCTATTTCAATTACTTGACCAACGTACATGCCTTCAGCAGCTGGTATCCAGAAGTCTTGACCATTTTCTAATACTATGCGCGCTATTGGAACCCATCGTCCTGGATCATGCCTTATTTCTACTACACGACCCTTTAAAGTCGCTGGTATAAATGGAGGATACCTTGCTGGCGCTACGTGTAGCCAGCCCCGGCTACGGTATAGTGGTGAGGCATGACCACGGCGCTGCACTATTAGCCGCTTACCCATACAAGCACCCCGCGATATGTGAAGCCTACTAGTACGGCTTTCTTAAGATTTCGCTCCTTCGCTAGTTGGCCCATCAATGCTGATTATATCCCTTAAGTTACCATGTTTAATCAATATAGCGGGATTGAATATGCGTGTTATTAGCGGTCTATGTGTCCATCTATAAAGTACTAAGGCTTCACCCGTGCCAAGGGTTGATAGACTCTTTGCATCTTCAGGACGCAAAGAGATGAAACGCATAACGTTTTCAGCGTATTCCTTGCTTGGAGATCCAAATACGACAGCATTAGCAGAATTAATCCACATTTTAGGATAGAAGTCTTCGGGGTATTGCGAAGAAACTACTACACTCACCCCTAAACTACGTCCTATACGCATAATTTTATCTACACTTCTCAAGTCAACTTGCCAAGCTTCATCAACTACCATAATAGTGTTTAGACCTCTATCCCTTACACTACTTGATGCCTTGTCTATAATTACATTCACATTCTTAAGATCTTTTAACTCTATAATGCGAGAACTAAGTGTGCCCATACTATTCTTGACGTAAGGCTCGATGTATGATAGTAAATCGCCCTTTGGATCGACAACTACTACCTTATATCCGTGGAGATGCGTCACCACTACTAACCACGCAAGCAAAGTAGTTTTACCGCGCCCCGTAGGTCCAACAACTACACTATGAACAGCTCCCTCAAGCAGAGCTAGATAAAGGGGAACGAGCACATGAAACCTATATTCTAGGCCTATAGGCACTACTACAGATTGAGGAGAGACTAAAAGTGGAAGTAAGTATTCACCAACTCTAACTACTTGGGTCAATAGGGTTGTGACTGGAATAAAATAGCCGCTACTAAGCGCTTTTCCTTTTGCTTCGAAAAAACGATCCACAATACAGTGACGTTTTACATCCATAGGCTTCTATTTCTGACACTATGCTAGAGAGCGTTTTTAGATCATAAGAGCAAGGATGTAAAAGAATGCCAAACTTTAGAGTTCTTGACTGTCTTATGAGGGATTGTTCTAAGGCTAGCAACAACCTATGTTCCTCGCTTGCTTTCGCCGAATAACTTCGTTCGAGCTGAACCTCTAAATTGAGTTCATCTGATCTCACTCTACGCAAAGCCTTGCTTAAGGGCACTCTCACATAGACTAAGCTTAGACCACATATGTTATCCGCAAACGCTATTCTCTCAAGAAGACCTTTATAGAATAGGTCAAGGAGGCACTTCTTATCTTTGACTATGACTAAGCATGGCTTGTCTTCACGGGAACTACTTCCTGTATGTGCTTTGAGTAGTCCTATTACCTTTTGGACGAAGTGGCCCAGTATCACTATCTTTACACCTCAGGGTTTTCGAGCTTTGTTAAGTATAATAGCAATCACAAAGACCAAGCCATTGAGTAAAGCTAGCATATTGAATATAGTGTTTTTATTAGCTCTGTATGCTTCGAATAGAAGTATTAACCATAAAGTTATAGCTAGTAGAGATGCTGTCTTGAATCTCAGTTCAATATTCATGTTTATCCCCGGAATATTATACGTGGATAATAAGCTCCAAGGAAGCGAGCAAGCCCCATAGTCATTATTCCAATCAAGGTTAAGTATGAGTATATGCTCATAGTGTATATGGTCCCGAAGAGTATAACTGACGATATTCCTAGTGGGATAGTTTTGTTAGGGCTAGTAGTTATTGGAGGCTGCCTAGGTTTCTGGGGAATATAATTATTAGGGCATGTATATACTAATTCTATGCTAAAAGGTGTATTGTAAACAATGAAACTGTAGATATAAGTGTAAACTGATACACCACGCCACGCTTTATAAGTCCTATTGAACTCTATATTACTTGCAAGCTTATCTACTTTGAACATAGTAACTTGACATGACTCGGGCAATGAAGCAATAACTATTATAGTTTCGTAGGGTGTGTAGTCCATTTCAAGCCTGACTGTGTATAGTCGAGCGTTGTTGTCATCATTTACTGCTAATGTATATTCTTTAATCTTAGCAGTGCTGTAGACTACGCCTTGCGGCTTTAAGAGTTTTACGTTCTGAGATAGTGTTATATCGAGCTTGAGTGGTAAATCGCTATACTCATAAGTCAGTTGCAAATCATTAGGTATTGCGTAGTATATCTTGCTGCTCAAAAGGTTTAAGCCCATATACTCTAGCTCTACCTTATAAGTTCCGTTCGGGAGTAAAACATATGAGGCATAATAGCTTCCATCAGCTTCCACAGGATAGCCTTGCGTTATATTCTGTGAGCTAAAGAACACTATACCATAACGCGGCACATCACCCCATTTATCATGCACTAGCCCCCAAAAAGGGGAAACAGTCTCTATGGAGCCTCTTTGGTTATAGGCCACATCAATCCACGACGAAGTAGTGCCCCCCATTATTAACATAATCCAGTGTGGTAAGTAGTGAAGCATTATATTGCCTATAATTACGAAGGCTAAGAGTGAAGCCCCTGCTCCTCGCCCTATCCTGAATGGAAGCGAGTATAGAGCCACGCCTATGGCTGCAAGCTCTGCTTTTAGACCATGTATTATGTGGACTAGTGCTTGTGCTATTGCTGAAGCACTAACCATACCAAACACTATGAAGCCAAGCGGAAAAAGGAGTATAGAAGCTATAGCGCCACCTCCAGGTATGAGATATAGAAATGATGACGCTATGCGTGTAAGCAGGTATGCTAGGATAATATCATTCATCATATAGTTTATCCAGCTAGCTACATCCTCTAAGCTTACCGTACTAAATGATCCTATGTAGTCACTTATATAGAGAATTGTTGAGAACAATGTTATTAGTAAAGCAGCATATATGCCATCTTCTATTAACCTTGGTGCCCACGACTTCACTGAGCGTAAAGGTATCGGTAGCATGTAAATTAGAACACCAATGTTGTAAGTCAATATGGCTAGTTGTCCTGCAATAACCAAGGCATCAGATACTATGGTCATATTAGTACACCTTTTCGGAGCCTTATGTTGTATCGTTGGAAAGTTTACTCCTGCCAAATAAGATGTAGGGAGTTTATAGGACTATGGTGTTGTGACATTATATGGAGTTATTTCACTTGATATTGTCCCTGCAATATATGAAATAAAGGCAAATATAGTCGAGCCTATGGCTAGCCAGAAAGCAGCCCATACAGCATCTTCGATGAGGTCCTGTCCTGCACGCTTGACCCTTAAGAATGGTATAGGTGAACCGCGAAGTATCCAACCTATACTCCATGTTAAGATAAATAGTCCCCATGCAATACTGACAACAGTCTGTGTTATAGAATTTATGAACTCCGCTAGCCCCATTTCCTACCCTTTACTCACAGTGAAGTAGTAGGTAGAGGAAAGAATGAGAGGAGAGTGAAACTACTGTGATTTTTGTTTCAGCTTATGCTTATAGACGTGATATCTAGCTTCTGCCTCAACGAGAGCTTTATAGAAGGCCTCCTCACCGAATAATAGCTTTCTGAGTACCTGCTTAGCTGTTTGAATCCCAACACCTTTCGAGTATAGTGCTTCAATAGCTTTTTTACCATACTCAGCAACTAAACTAGCACGTTCATATAGTTCCTTGTTGATTTTTTGTTCACTCCTGCTAAGTCTCTGACGTTTAAGGCGTGCTTTAACAAGTCTCTGAGCCACACTAGCCTCTTCATCGCTATATACGGGTGCCAACATGCGAGAACCACAATTTGTACAGGTAGGATAATCTTCCAATGCGCCTATGACTCGAGTCATCAAGTAACCACAGTGCATACAAACAAGTTTTACCTCTCTCCTCGATAGCCTCCTTTTTACTATCTCCATAAGTAGGGGGGTAGGAAGCCTTTCAACGGGTAAACGCTCACCAAAACGGGTCTCTCCAAGAGCTTCAATAGTTAGTGGGCTTAATTCATTAAGCCTTACGGTAACAATTTCTACTTTATTATCTCTCACTCTATCAAGGAATTGTATGACAGCATTTACGTCTATTTTACGTCTTTTCATTTCTCGCAGGGCTTCCACGCCTAATACTGTGTCGGCAAGACCCCGTAACACGGCCCTTATACTTGTAACACTACTTTTGCTACGTGGTACTGCACCACTGCGCTGAGCTACCCGTAGCAAAATCCATTGGTATAAGCGGCTACGCTTAGCAGCTTTTTCAATGATACTCATTATCTCATGCTTATTCATCATTGATAATCTCCGGAGGCAATTCTCTAAGAACTTTGCATCAACATGCCTTGCCAACTTGACAGCGACTATGTATGGATTACTAGCCGTGCGAGGAGGAATACCTTGCACCTCCTCAATGTAGCCAGCTAAGAGGAACTCGAGTGCTTTGTTGCCTCGAGACCCAAGAAAGCTATATGTCACAAACATGTCGCCATAATACTCTATGACTACCCTCTTATCATGAGGGATTAGGAGGCCTCTAGACCTGTGATCATTTATCTTGCGAATGATGTACTCTCTTGCACTATTACTTAGGGGGTAGTAATTGAGGACACTTGTATTGATATCGAGTCTACGCAGTATACTGGCAACCTCACGTGCTACTTCCTTTTCTACCGGAATGAGGTCTCCTTCCCAATACGGAAGAACAGCCTTTCTCCCCTTATACCGTCTTACTCGTACCGATCCATCATCATCCACAGTGATCACTTCCCAGAGCTCACCAGAAAGGACAAATACGTCTCCAGGCTCTAGCGTTACAACGAACTCCTCATCAAGTACACCAATCCTGGTACTAGATTCTATATCAATAACCTTGTACTGGCGTGTGTCAGGTATCATTGTAGTGGAAAAGTAATAGCTCATCAGCCTCGGTCCAAGTTTCACGGTATCGTTTCTCCTATTCAGGATTCCAACACTTTCTGCTATACTAATAACTGCATCAATATCGTCAATATTTAGTTTCTCGTAATATTTACTTCTTGTAATTAAGCTATATAGTCTATGAACAGAGATGCTCTTCTTTTCAAGCACTATCCCAGCCATTTGGTGGATAAGTGCATCATAGGATAATTCATCAAAAGGCAAATCCTCCAAGTTACCCCGCAATGCACGTGCAGCCAGAACGGCCGACTCAAGTACATCAAATAGATTTCTATTCGACACAATTACCGCAAAAGACTTAGCGCCAAGACGGTGCCCTGATCGGCCTGCTCGCTGTACAAGCTTTATGGCTTGACGAGGTGACATGTACTGGATTACACTTTCTACAAACCCAATATCTATCCCAAGCTCTAAGCTTGACGTGGCAACAACCGCTCTTATCAATCCTCTCTTCAGTCTATTCTCCACGTCTAACCTAACATTAACACTTAGGCTGCCATGATGAACAGATACCAGTTTTTCACCTAGAAGTTCTCGTAACTCAAAACTAACAAGTTCCGCTGTATCACGAGTATTCGTGAACACTATGACTGGTCCCTTTGACTTATTAACATATTCTAGTATTTTATTTGCTCTAGAGGACTCGGAATCAATAACATCGACTATTATATCGAGTTCCTTTCGAAGATTAACTTCAACAACAATAAAATAGCGCCATGACATTAGCCTCCTACCAAACTCGTATGGGTCTTTCACAGTGGCCGATAAGCCGATTATCTGAAGCCTATTAACCGTATACATCGCGTCAATCCGCTCTAATGCTAGCGAAAACTCTGCCCCTCTCTTACTTGAGAACAACTCGTGGACTTCATCTACAACTATAAAGCGCAAGTGACTAATCATTTTCCTGAATTTCTCTACAGACAATAAGAAGTAGAGAGTTTCTGGCGTTGTAACCATGATATCTGGTGGGTCTCGGAGAAAACTCTTTTTCTCTGAAGGAGCACTATCACCATGCCTTACCTCAAGACGTAAGCCTACATCGTTAGCTATGTGTGCCATACGGTTAAATATATCCCTATTGAGACTCCGCAAAGGTGTTACATATATAGCCTTTATACCCTCCTCATTTACACCTACGAGATTAGAAAATATAGGAAAAAGCGCCGTCTCAGTTTTCCCAGAACCAGTTGGCGCAACAACTAGCACATTATAGCCATTTAGCACTAGTGGGATGGCCTTCTCCTGCACTGGAGTAGGGTACTTATAGTTATACTTGTGAATAACAGCTCTAAGACGGGGGTGAAGTAATTCAAATACATTACTTGAACCCAACCCTATAAACACCTTTGAGTTTAAGACACGCTATGTAGTACTCATACAGCCGTAGGATGGCACCATGCATGCCAATAACTGGAACCCACGCAACCGTGTATTAGTTTTCTTACTAGTAGTGACACTATCTAATATGCTTGTATTACTATCAAGTAGGCTGCTTCTCATCAATAACAATTTTCTTATCCTTTTGCTAGTAATAAACATAGCATACATATATCTATCCGGGACATATTTATCAATAGGAATTATTGGATACGAGACCCTCAAAGCCCTAGACCAAATAGGATGGCGCCAACACACAATCAATACAGCTATTTCCTTTCCTTTATACGAAAACAAGATGTTGCTAGTATTTATATACATAGCATCGGCAATAATTGGTGGTGCACTATTACTCTTTAGAAGCTATAGGGGTAAATCTGGAGATAGTATTTTAAGACTATTTTCAACTTTAACCACAATATCGTTATGCAAATACTATAGGAAAAGCGCAATAATTACCGTTATTGCAAGCATAATATCATACATAATTGCACAAGTCTTCCTGCCACAATACACCTTCTCAGACACTATTCTAGGATTACTACTACTGATTGCTCTGCTCCCCATCTTAGCAAGCCTAACAACAAATAACATCATAGTCCTTTTAGTTGCATTAAATGCTTCCTTAGGACTTTATACACCCAAAGTGCTGTTACCGCTCTTTGCAATGACACCCGTACAAAGCACAGTATATCTAGAGCCATCTGAACCATTCAAAAGAGAAAGACAACAGAAGAGAATATGCATTGGGCGTGTTGAGGCTGTACTGGTAAAGAGCCCTCCTATAGTGTTAAAGCTCAAATACGGACAGGACACGGGATGGGGGTGGCAAAACCACCTCGAGAAGCCCGCATACTGTCTAGAGGCTAGCATTAGTGAGGGAGGACACATACTAATAACGGGGATGACTGGTTCAGGTAAATCAACGCTTGCAAGCGTTATAGCCTATAACTATGGAGATATAGCATCAGTACTTATTATAGATCCTCATGGAGAATACAAGCACAGAATAGGTCATGCACGTATCATAGATGCAACCCAGTACTCTGTTAATCCACTAGAGTTAAGTGGTGTACCTCCATCAATAAGAGCAGGAGAAATAGCGCAACTCATAGCATCACTCTACCGTCTCGGTCCTCTACAGCAAAGGCTCCTAGAAGACGCAATAAAATCTAGTTACGAGGCAAAGGGAATAAGAGACGACGACCCGGCCACATGGGCTATAGAGCCTCCGACACTTGACGATGTAAAAGAGGTTTTGAACAGGTTAGCTGTGCGTGACTCAAGAGCAGCTGTGCTAGTATCGTACCTAAATTCGCTTCAAAGCGCAGTATTTAGACATACAACAATTAGCATACAAGATCTATTAGAAGAGAAGGGTTTGATTATATTCGACCTCTCCAAGTTGACGACATTTGAGCAGAAAAGGTTATATGTTGAGACACTATTACGCTTGCTCTATAGCCACGCCCAGAGGTTAGGTGTAGCGGAAAGACCTCGCCTCCTAATCATAGTTGATGAAGCACATATATTTGCTCCCAAAACATCAAGGGTAAACATTCTATCAAAGATGTATACTGAAATGAGGAAATATGGCATAAACCTCCTATGTATTACACAACAAATACTAGACATAGACAAAGCCATAGTAGCAAATTCATCTTATATAATTGCTCTTAGGCAGACAGAGCCCAGAGAGAAAGCTTACTTAGCCAAAATATTGTCGGGTTTTGAAGAAAAGAATAGAATCCAGGCAATAGAAGAGACTTTAACTAACCTCCCTCAAGGCTATGCCATAGTAAGAGATAGGAGATTTGATGAACCTATACTAATATCAATTCTAAACTCCACACAAAGAGTATTTAGAGATGTTGATAAGCCTATTTAACCAGAAAATACAAAACCAGGGAGAGGCAAGTAGTTAGGAACTTGCGAGGGTCAGAGAAGCCATGTCGGAAGAGGAGGAGATTATTGAAGAGGCTGCTAGCGAAGAGGCTGTTACAGCTGGAGCCGAAGAAGATATTGAAGAGAGCGTAGATATAGACTTGAATGCTGCACTGCTTGAAGCCATGGTTGAAAGAACAGAACTACTAGAAAAGCTTGTGAGCGGGGAAATAGAGGCATCACAATTAATAGTGAAGCTTGAAGAGGTGAGAGTGCCCTCATTAGGTAAAAAGAAGCGGCGTAAAAGAAGGAAATGACTAATTGCTAGATATCTTTTGATACTTCAACTTCGTAGCCAGCTTTCTCAATGGCATTCTTCAATGTTTCAACACGTATCCTTCTATCAAATACTATAACTA
Organism: Pyrodictiaceae archaeon; assembly: GCA_027046265.1. Taxonomy (GTDB): domain Archaea; phylum Thermoproteota; class Thermoprotei_A; order Sulfolobales; family Pyrodictiaceae; genus QNYQ01. The sequence continues at coordinate 8,261 of JALTZF010000067.1, read as the reverse complement.
TACGCTTATTACCCTCAGAGTCCTTATATAGTCGCACCCTATCAATAAAGGCTAGTCCTTTAATGTAGTCATCAGGTTTGTGCGGAGGAGCAATATAGTCCTTAAACTTTCGTTGCATGTAGCTATAGAACTCATCGAAGTTATTTATGTATCTAATGACTTCATTTATGTCTGGTGGATTCCTTTGTGTGACTTCTTTAATCTTCTCTAATATATTTAGGGCATCATCAATATTTACATCTATACTTTTGTACTTCGCTATATCAATCTTTATCACTATCTTTGACATACTACCCACCCATTAGAATGGTGGTAATGACTGCGATATAGTGATTTCGTTGAATTAAGTTAAAACTGTGTAAGGCGGCTTCATCCCTTGCGGTAGCCTACTACACGGGGCCATTTACTCTATTTGTACCCCGCCGCGATTACTAACCGCTCATTGGTCGCCGCTAATTATAATATAGACTGTGTCGCCTTATTATCGATTTCATTTACGCTCCTCCCGGATCAACGAGGGATAGACCTTTTCATCTCGTTTCTTCTTAGTACTATATTATGGGAAGAAGCTATGACCATATTCTGGGAACGCTGTAGTATATGTGATAAGCATAGACCAATAAAACAATGTTGGTTACATCCTGAACGTGATGTATGTAGTTATTGTTGTATAATTTGTCCAGAACGTGATGAATGCCCTAATCCAGTGTGGTTTACGAGGGTACAAATTAGAGTTTCAGCCAAGCGGAGGGAGGAAAAAGCCAGAGCCCTTGAAGAGCTACTTAAGAGGCTTGGAAGCAGTTGACAACATTAGAAAAATAATGTGGCCTCCCTCAAATCCTTGGCGATATCCAGTACACTAGAATTCCCCCACCAGGTAAGTCGAAAACTATCTTCATAGGCAAAGACTCGCCATACTCAATTGAGGCTGTTTTTGCTGCAGATGTAGCCTTAGTGCTTGCCTTAAGAAGATCTATAGAATATTTTGACCTCACTGGAGCAGAACCCGTCACATTGAAGCTTATTAGTGGATCACCCTCATAGAATACACCCTTGTAAATCTTTGGCGGAGCCGAGGCTTCAACCTCTAAACGATCTTCATAAGCTATAAACTCGACCTCATCGCTAACAATCTTAGCGTCACCTATAATATCTTTGAGTATGTCCGATTCAAGTTTAATACTGACTGTAAGTTCTACTTGTGGTTCTGCAAGTTCCTCTACGATACCCTCTCGCAAACCTACATAGAAGCTTCTGACGACACCCGTCTTCCTATCTATAAAGTTGACTTCCAAACGACGCCGATCCTCATCAAGTCTAAGTTCGACAAGATCGTTACGTGTACCCCGTTTTGCAACACGATTCAGTTCATCGCTTGAAACTATAAACGTCTTTTTCTCTTCATCTAAATTGTATTCTTCAAAAGCCATTATGGGTAATTTAAGCACAATCATGGTAGTTTTGTCAGGCGTTAACGCACGTACTTCAAGACCATCCAATGTAGCTATAAAGGGTACCTCATCCATAACTTTGGCCATAGTTTGGACTATGTACTTAAACTTTGTAGCTGACGGGTAAGTAGCTTTAAAGGCCATAACGGGTCCCCCTTAACTCTACTCAAATATGCCCAACCACAAAGATTTATTCCATTTTATACCTAGATAAAAGATAGCAGCCTTCCGCAATTATGGTAGCAATATACATCGTAAGACTGATACAAAAATATAGAGTGTCATAGCTTGAGATGCTAGATGGATGATGCAGCTCTACCCGTCCTGAACTCCAGCTTGAAGGGGGATGAAGAACAAGCCACCGTCTGACGTCTAGGAGGACCGTATTGCTATTACTAACGTACTAATGGTTTTATCTGCACAAAGCGGACCTCTGGTAATCCTGATATGATATCTCTTAGCTCGTCAGCACCGACACTAGCATTACTCATGTCAACAACCATTATACATTCAGCATACTCTCCACGCTTTACAGTAGTACACTGTGTAGTAACCTGGTCGACAGATAGCTCTGCGAGTTTTTCAGATGTCTTTGCAAGAGCGCCCGGCACATCCTTAAACTCTACACGGAGTTCATAAAGTGATTCCTGCTTATCTGCTGGAAGCGGCGATAATATTATTTCTCTACGTTCAGGATCCGCAATCAAAATAAGCGTCATTCCTTCAAAAATATTTAATGCCTCTCTAACAACGAGAGGAATGGTAACCCTACCTTTACTGTCAACTTTTACTATTTCAGATATCCGCATCTAACCCACCAGTTTTAATTTTAGAGGAATCGTTATAAATAAGATTATTGTTAATCAACTCCTATCAGGGCAATACGCAAAAATGCACAATATAAGATATCTAGTCTTCACTTCCTTCTGTGCCTTCGAGAGACTTAATAATTGCCTTCGTTATTTCAATGACAGCTTTTGATGCTAATGAATTAGGGTACTTAATGAAGAAGGGTTCACCGCTATCATTTGCACGTGATATGCGTGGATCGATAGGAATTTCACCAAGGAATGGAATATTGTACTGTGACGATATCTTCCTAGCAACACCTTCACCAAATATGTAATGCTTTGTGCCGTCAGGACATGTGAAGTAACTCATGTTTTCAATAACCCCAATTATTTTGAGTCCTACTTTCTTACAGAAGTTTATGGCTTTACTCACCACGATTCTGGAGACATCTGATGGTATAGTCACTATCAAGGCCCCGGTTATGTCCTTAATTAATTGAACTATTGTTAATTGTTCATCTCCTGTACCTGGTGGTAAATCTATGAGCAAATAATCTAGTTCACCCCACTCAGTATAAGCAAGCATTTCACGGATAGCTGATGTCGTTAGCGTCCCTCTCCAGATCACAGGTATGTCTTCCGATGGAACCATTAAGCCTATTGATATAACCTTAACACCTAAAGGAGCAACAACAGGGAGCAGTCTACCTTCAGAAGATGCATATACCGGTTGTCCTTGAACACCCATCATTTTAGGTATTGATGGACCATAAATATCAGCGTCAAGAACCCCTACACGCTTTCCCTGATAAGCAAGTGCAAAAGCCAGCGACGAGGTGACAAAAGACTTTCCTACACCACCCTTCCCACTAAGTACTGCTATCTTAAACCGGATCCTCTTCATATTCTCTTTAATCATATTCTCTTGTTCTCTGATCTTCTTGAAGGCCTCAATACGCGCTTTTACCTCTGGAAGCATTGGAGGCCTGGACACCCTAGACAACACCAAGATACAATGCAAGTCACTAAATTACAGTTAATAGGTTTGACTCTTTACTCTCCATAGATGGGCTGGCACGTCCCTTGAGTGAAATAAAAGTAAAACCAAGAAGGATGCTCGATGAATATTTAGAACGCATACTGGCCGTGTATGCTCTTAGGCTACTCAAGATAAAGTACACTCTCAGGGAGCTTTCAAGAGAAATTGGCCTTCAACCCACAACACTTAGCAAATACTATAATGGCTTGATACTTCCAGATACTCCAAATTCACATGCAATATTAAGGCTTTATTACGACCGGAAAAGAGAAATCTACAAAACTCTCATACAAAAGAGTAGGTGGGATCTTCTTGCCTTAGCTTTAGGACTATCGCTACACTACTATATGAATAATGACATTCCTAACGAGGAAGCAGACTACATAGCATCGCTTCAGGATCCCTCGCTTCTTGCAGCAATAATGATTTCACAAATACACAACATAGAGAACATAACATTAATTCCTCATCCTACATACGTGCCGGAAGACTCGTCATGTAGGCTCTACGAGTTTAAAGAAGACTTTACATATAAAGCTATAGTAGTGTGTTCTTCGCCGAAGAGAAACCTACGGAACAAAACAGTGATATTAATTGAGCCTATCTTGTATCCCCAAAACTATACTAACTATATTATTAGCTATCTAATTTCAGAGGGAGCGAGAGAGATCATGCTTGCAGTACATAGTGATTGTGATAGGCAAAAAGCCTATGAGTACCCAGTACAGCTTATATGTCTATGAAGTCATAGTAGGCTGTCTGTCGATGACCGAGGTCTTAAAAACTGAGGAAAAATGGTGTGATGATGGACCCACGCCGGGAGACCATATCAGCTAACAACCCTGCATTAAGTAACCTTCTCTTAGAAGCAGGATTTTATGCTTGTATTAATGACTGCACCTTCTTAGTACTAGCCACTAATATATTCAAGAAGAACGGGTACTTTCTTGTGTCTGGAAGGATTTACCTCGTATACCATAGAGACGAGTTTTGTCATGAACCCTCAAAACTTATGGAATATGCTTGTTTTATTCTAACTAATATTCAAGATGTTATTAAATTAATAGAGAATGAGCATGTAAACCAGGTGCTTTATGCAAGCAAGGTAGCCAACAAAATTGTTGTAGCAATTGAGTGCGCTCGATTAAACAAATTACTAGAGAAGAGCAGGAATAAGTTGCAGCACATGAGTAAGATGAGAAGCTTTGAAGAAATAACAGAATACTATTGGTGCATAGATAATATTCAGGAATTAAGCATCTTGATATAAGCTATCGTCCTATTTCCTCCTCTTTTTCCGGCCACGTGCCCTCTTGGGTTTTTCCTCTTGTTCTAACTCCTTAAGGCCTTCTTCGAGCGCTTTTATCTCCTCAGTGCTTAGAGAGAGTTGAGATGTTGATCCGTAATCTATTTTCTTGGGTCCCTTTGTGGTCTCCATGGCGTATTCTTCTATTTGCTTCTTCTCCTCATCGTCTAGGTATAGAGCTACTATGTACATTTTCCGGTCAATGTACGAGTCATCCGTCCATTCGTTATCGAAGCTTATCGTGTATATTGGTACTTGAATAATTAACTCGTTTCCTTCTCGCATCATATCCAAGCCTAGATCTCTAGCTATGTCAACTAATTCGGGTTTTATTGGGAGTCTGTAACGTATTTCATATTTTGCTCTAAGTACAGTAAAGTCGCTAGATGTTGGATTCCATTCTTTTAAGGCTTCTTGTGTAACGGTTCTCGCCACTTCTGCTATGTCAGAATCTATAATTTTGCTCTCAACTATCTTACCCTCTTCACTACGGATAACTAAGATCTTCAAACTGTACCAATCCCCTCTGTAGCTCCGACAAAGTTGGGTATGCAAGATGTCTTAGTATCTCACTCCCGTGAACAACAAGCCTTTATCGTACTCTCTTATTAAATATTTGCTCAACACGCTGCGCACCATGATTAATACTGAGTTGAGTACTTCTTTATGTAGAAGTATATATCATGCGAAACTTTATCATCATGTATTGTAGCATAGAGAACCTCCCGCCACTGAGATATCTTAAATTCGTGCGAGATTACTCTAGCATAGTCGTCTAGCTCGTCTTCAAGTTTTGGTGCAAGCCTATCGTTCACGCTTGTTAAAAGAAATAGTGTAATTACAGTAGCATCTTTCACTGACACTTTAAACAAATCATCATTTATAAAGACTATCTTATCATAGACACCTTGTTGTCTAGCATTTCTCTTTGCTGTTTCAATTAAATCACTACGTATCTCAACACAATAAGCTCTAGACACTCCAAACTCTCTTACGGCAACTATTGGTATTCGCCCATCTCCACAACCTAGATCATATAATACATCGTCAGGGCCAACGCCAGCTATTTCAAGCATCTTAACAACTACACTATATGGTGTTGGAACATAAGGTACAAGAAGCATGCCTAAAAACCCTTCATGAACCTATGTTGGTCATCTTTACTAAGTTTACAAAATGTTTACTCAAAACTCTTTCAGCTTATTGAGTATCTCTTCTTTAGCTTTTTTGATATCTGGCTGCAGAGCTTTGTTAAGAGGCATTCTTGACAATAACACTTTGTACTCGCCATTATCTAGCCGTACTAGCAATTGCGGTAACCATGCCATTCCAAGATCGTCAGTGTCGCCGTGCTCTGTTAGTAGTATATAATCTTCTATTCTAACTTCATACTCTAGCCCTGTTTGTTCAGCTATCTCTTTGACAAGCTTTATCCACATCTTATGCTGTGGATGATGCTCTGCTGTTACTAATATCAGCTTTATAGGTTTTGACATAACGTATCACTTCCATACACTTAGTCATATGTCTGTTCTACGCTTCTCTGGTAGGAGAAGAGGGTTATAGTTGTTCTCTCCCCAGTAAAGCTTTCATGCTATGATCCTTCTGAGTACTACGAGATATTAACCGTACATTAGAAGCTAAGCAGATTAGAGGAGAGAATAGCTGAGGGTCCTAGAGTAGAGAGGGATAGTAACCGTGTATGGGTATAGCAGGCCCCTTCCAGTATATGTCCCAGATACGAGTGTTATAGTAGAAGGACTCGTCTCTAGGCTTATTGAAGAAGGGAGGATTAGAGGAAAAATAGTTATTCACAGGGCTGTCCTCGCAGAGTTAGAACACCAAGCCAACCAAGGTAGGACTACTGGTTTTGCTGGCCTAGAAGAGCTTAGAAGACTTAATGAGCTTGCCAAACGCGGCGTAATCGAAGTTGAAATAGCGGGTGAAAAACCTAGCCACCGCGATATTAAGGATGCGCGTCTCGGTGCTATAGACGCCATCATACGTGATTACGCTTATGAGGTTGGCGCAACACTCATAACAGCCGATAGAGTTCAAGCACTTGTAGCTGAAGCTATGGGGATGAGTGTAGTTTATATCAAGCCTAGTAAACCCTCAAAGGAAGACATTACTTTATTCAAGTTCTTTGATGATCAAACAATGAGTGTACACCTAAAGGAAGGGAGTCCGCCCAAGGCGAAGCGTGGAGAGCCAGGAAACTGGGTCCTTGAAGACCTTTCATTTAAGCCTCTTGAAAGAGAAGAACTCGAGAACATTGCAAGAGAAATAGTTGAAGCTGCAAAAAGGAGGAGCGATGGGTTTATCGAGATAGATAGAGAGGGCTCTACTATTGTCCAATTAGGTCCCTATAGGATAGTGATAACAAGGCCGCCGCTAAGCGAAGGATGGGAGATAACAGCAGTAAGACCATTAAAGAAGCTAAGACTCGAAGATTACAACCTCTCACCAAAGCTACTAGCACGCCTAGACGAAAGAGCAGAGGGAATATTAATAGCTGGAGCGCCCGGCATGGGCAAAACAACGTTTGCACAAGCCCTAGCAGAGTACTATGCAAGCAAAGGCAAGATAGTGAAGACCATAGAGTCACCACGTGATATGCAACTTCCACCGGATATTACTCAGTATTCAAAGAATTACGCTGAAATGGGGGAGTTACACGACATACTCCTACTAAGTAGGCCGGACTACACAGTATTTGATGAGCTAAGAAACGATGTTGACTTCCAGTTGTATATAGATCTGAGGCTGGCAGGTATAGGGATGATAGGCGTTGTGCATGCAACAACGCCTATTGACGCTATACAGAGGTTCATACGCAGAGTCGATATAGGAATGTTGCCAAGCATCATAGATACAGTTATCTTCATTGATAAAGGCAGAGTTGAAACAGTTTATGAGCTTAGGATGACTGTAAAGCTACCCACGGGCCTACGTGAAGCCGAGCTAGCTCGCCCAGTAGTCGAAGTACGCGACGCGTTAACCGGAGAATTGGCATATGAGATATATACATTCGGCGAACAGACTATAGTTGTCCCAGTTAAAGAGGTTACAGGAAGAGGTGTTGTCGAAAAAGTTGAGAGACTCCTAGCAAAAATACTGCCGGGTGCAGAGATAGAGTATAAAGATAATATCATAATGGTGTATGTGCCACGTTCAATGGCCAAAATACTCATGAAGCGTATGAGAAAAATCAAAAAACTTGAAGACAAATACGGCATAACTATAAAGGTCAACATGATGGGGTAGTTGCACTAGGGAAATATGCGGGGAGCCCATTGACGCGGAACAAAAGCAGGCAACGCGGATTCAATGCTGAACGTGAACTAGCCAGAATACTCTGGCGTTATGGATTTGCTGTAGTTCGTGGACCTGCAAGTGGGGCACGGGCAAGGAAGGTTTTCTACCCCGATCTCATAGCTATATATAAAGGAAAAATATTTGTCGTAGAGGTAAAGTATCGTAGTACGTCACAGTCAACAGTATATATCAACAAGAAGAAAGTAGATAAGTTAATAGACTTTGCAAAAAGAGCAGGTGGAAAAGTAGTTATTGCAGTAAAAATACCCAAGGAGGGCTGGTTTATTATTGAATTCAATAAAGTAGAATATACAAGTGATGGAAGCATAAAGATAAATAGACAAGTCGTTGAAGAG
>JALTZF010000066.1 GCA_027046265.1 Pyrodictiaceae archaeon | reverse complement strand
ATTATAGGGTGTAGTGCTATAGTTGTATTATGGGGATAACAAAGGTTGGGCTGTAATACAGTACTGAGACTTGTGGATGTTGTGAAAATCTATGGTGTAGGTGCGACGCAGACCTATGGTTTGCGTGGTGTAACACTTAGTGTTTGCAGGGGGGACTTCATAGCTGTAATGGGTCCTAGTGGTTCTGGTAAGACCACGTTGCTAAACATGATGGGGTTGCTAGACAGGCCTACACGTGGTAGAGTATACATTGATGGTTTTGATGTGTCAAAGTTGTCGCCGCGTCGTCTTGCACTTATACGTAACAAGAAGATAGGCTTTGTATTCCAACACTTTAACCTTGTTAACCGCTTAACAGTACTAGAGAACATCGAACTCCCCCTTGTGGCGCGTGGTGTCCCTCCGAGTAAGAGAAGACTCAAGGCGGTCAATGCGTTGTTACGCGTTGGTGGTGAGAAGTCATGGCTTCCAAAGAAACCTAACCAGCTTAGTGGTGGCCAGCAACAACGAGTAGCTATTGCCCGCGCAATTGTCAGTGACCCAGAGATAATACTAGCAGACGAGCCTACTGGCAACCTTGACAGAGCTAGTTCGCGCCAGGTAATAGAGGTGTTTCGTGAGCTAAACAAGCAGGGCCAGACAATAATAGTTGTTACACACGATCCTGAAGTAGCTCATTGTACGAGAAAAATCCTAGTCATACGTGACGGAAAAATCGTGGGCTCAGAAGAGCCTGACCCAAGCCGCTGTATCATAAATACTCTAAGTGTGCAAGAAGAAAACGATTAGAGTCTCATCCTTAGAGGCGTAATACAAGCTTAGCCCCATCTCTTGCAACATACGTATTCCAAAAGAATCTTCTCGCATCAGAGAGTAATGGCTCGTCATCCTCGTATCTTGCACTGATATGGATTAAGACAAGTAGTTTAACTCCAGCCTTAGCCGCCACTAGCGCTGCATCACGCGCAGTAGCATGCCCCTCCTCATAGGCTTCCTCAGCCATATCACTAGTAAACGTAGCATCCATTACTAGTACATCACTCCCCCTAACAGCCTCTACGAGTCCACTGCATGGAGAGGTGTCACCAGTATAGGCCACTACAAGTCTGGGCTGAGGCCGAACAACCTCCTCTGGCTTAACAATCCTGCCACCAATAACTACGGCTTCACCTGCCTGGAGCTTGCCTAGCAAAGGGCCAGGTCTTATCCCAAGCTTCTTAGCAGCTTCAAGATCTACACGAGGCTTCCTAGGCGGCTCAAAAAGCTTAAAGCCGAGAGAGGGAATGCGATGACAAGTCTTAAAGACTTCTACCTCAATACCACTAGGCAGCCTATACTTGTCGCCAGGAGAGGCCTCATACACTGCTATGGGGTATGATGGAAGCCAGTAAGTCGCTTTTGATGCTTCAGTCACGAACTCGTGTAGACCCTTTGGCCCAATTATTGTTAGTAAGTGCTTCCTCCCAAGCATAGCCATAGACTGTAAGAGGCCAGGCAAACCGAAGACATGGTCGCCATGCATGTGGGTCACTAGCACAGCCTCAACACGCAGAGGACTAAGCCCATACAGCTGAAGCGCTTTCTGTGTACCTTCACCAGAATCGAGCAATACTATTGTCCCACGATACACATATGCAATGCTTGGCAGACTCCTCTCACGTGTTGGGACAGCCGCGCTAGTCCCCAAGAATACAAGTCCCATCTCCACACGCTATTCCCTCCTCACCCATAACAATAGTCTAGGCAGTTTAAGACTAGTACACACTACAAGACGTATCTTAAGCTCGCTTATACTTTTATTCCGCTTGCTAACCACAATGTTACTAGTAGCTGGGCTGTGTATGCCCACGGCTACATAACTCTACTCGATAATACCTATCATGGGGGTCTAAGCTAGATTGATAGATGAGTCTCTCCTCAACAGACTCATAGAAGAGATGAACAGTAGGGGTGCAGAGTACGCTGAGGCAAGGTACCACAACATAGTGAGGACAAGCATAATAGTATTGAATGGAATGGTTATAGGTGTTGGGAAAGAAGTAAAAGAAGGCATTGCCCTTAGAGCAGTTGCCGAGGGCGGCTTAGGCTTCGCATCATCTACAAGCTTAAACACAGAAGATGCACTGGCTGCAGCACGTAGGGCAGTAATGGCTGCAAAGACTTCTGCAAGGACTAAGCGTAACCCTGTACGAATGGGGCCTGCAAGGCTGGGCCGCGCAAAGTATAGTGTTGTAGAGCGTGAGCCCCTAGAGGATGTCTCGCTAGATGATAAGGTGAAGAGTCTCATTGAAGAATACAAGGCTCTTCAGCTTGAGAAGAACGGGTTCAAAGTATCAAGCCTAACTCTACATTATGCTGAGAGCATAGAGACAAAGGTAGTAGTCACAAGTGACAGTGCCCACGTGGAGAGTCGTGTGCCTAGAGTAGCAGTCTTCTACAACATAGCGGCCAGTAATGGTGGTGGAAAACAGGCTAACAGGTTCTTTGAGCTAGGAGGCTCTGGGGGCTACGAGGTCTACAGAGGATTCAATCTCGCCAAGCAGATCCAAGACGACATAGAGAGCCTCTACATCGCACTCACGCGAGCCAGGAGCCCACCAAGAGGCCGGATGGACGTTATTGTCTCACCAGAGCTTGTAGGCCTAATAGTCCACGAGTCAGCAGGCCACCCAAGTGAGGCAGACAGGGTGCTGGGTCGTGAGGCCGCACAGGCAGGCATGAGCTTCCGGTCGTACTACAAGGAAGAACGCATTGGTAGTGAGCACGTAACAGTCGTGGATGACCCAACAATACCAGGCAGTCTAGGCTTCTACCTCTACGATGACGAGGGCGTGGCTGCACGTGAACGAGTACTCTACGACCATGGTAGGCTTGCCGAGCTACTGCACAACCGTGAAACAGCCGCAGTCTATGGTGTAGAGAGCAACGCAGCAGCCAGGGCCATGGACTATGAGAGTGAGCCAATCATAAGAATGGCAAACACGTACATGAAGCCAGGCGACTATAGCTTCGAGGAACTCGTAGAAGACGTCAAGTACGGTGTCTACATAAAGAAGTACATGGAGTGGAACATAGACGACGTCAGGTGGGGTCAGAGGTACGTGGGCTTAGAAGCATACATAATACAGAACGGCGAGTTAAAGCAGCCCATAACAAACGTCGTTCTAGAAACGACAACAAAGAACTTTTACTCATCAATAGACGCCGTAGGTAAAGACCTCAAGTTCTACGCTGGCATATGCGGCAAAGGAGAACCAGCCCAAGGCGTCCCTGTCTGGATGGGAGGCCCCCATGTAAGGCTAAGAAACATGTACATAGGGTGAGATGAGATGGACATACATTCTCTAGCCGAGCAGGCCGCGAAAATAGTCTCCAAGTATGCTGGCGAGTACATAGTAAAGATAACAAGGACAGACGACCTTATGGTCAAGTATGCGCGTGGAGAATCAACAGTTACACAGTCATGGAGCACAATAGACGTAGAAGTATATGCTGCTAAGAACCAGCGCATCCTAGTAACAAGCTACTCCACCACAACTCCAGAGAGGGCACTAGAGGAGCTACCACGACTCATAGAGGCCCTACAGCCATCACCACTATATGCTCCTCTCCCACAAGCAAACGGCGAGCCATTATCCTTTGTTGACGAGAAAGTGCGTG
>JALTZF010000065.1 GCA_027046265.1 Pyrodictiaceae archaeon | reverse complement strand
TTTTTACATCTACTCCAGCCCTCTCTATTAATTCTACATTTCTTCTTGCCAAAATAGACACCCGAAACTTGTATCTACTTCTTATTCGTATCTAATACTATTTAAAAGTAGTTTCACGATGCTCTATGTCTTATTGCATACTCCTACACTTATAATCATCTAATATAAGCGAGGGCACACCAGCTAAATGACCGCTATCCGTGACTATTGGTATTAGCCTCCTTCAACTAAAGAAACATTGACACTCTAACACAGTGTATGGGCTACGCCTTGGATTTAATACCTTGATATTCTCTAGCTGTGTCTGAGGGCTCAGTGGTTAGGTTGTCTCTGAGAATTAAGCTATAGGTTCTCTGTGCACCTTACACTATACTAGGGGCTTCCTAGTGGTTAGCCATGCTAGGTTATTACTGGTTAACCGTAGCTGTGATCTTGTCAGTGTTCTCGACAAGTTTCTTGGTAATTCGTGGTCTGCAATAGTTCGTGGGCATTTGAGTGGTGGCTCTGAGCTTGTAACACACTATGTGCAGGTCTTTTCTAGTTCTATGGATGTTAAGACTGTCGAGAAAGGAGTAAAGAAGAGTTGTAGGGCTTACCGTGTTGTAGTCCAGCCTTGTTCTGGTCGTCGGGGTCATCTTATGGTTTTAAAGGAACCCTGCTCTGTCTGTAAGGTGCTCTATTCTGGTAGTGAGCATGTTGTCTTGAGCCATAGCATCTACCCGGGTGGCTATACTTTTGTCAGCTTAGCTACTATGAATAAGAGTGTCCTTAGAGGCCTCATTGATAGACTACAAGAAGGTGATGAGTCTATATCTATTGAAAAAGTTGAGGAGGTTGAGGGCCCTAGTCCTCTTAGTGGTGTCCAGGCAAGAGTTCTCCTCTATGCTTATGTGCGTGGCTACTATGATATCCCTAGGAGGATTAATCTTGATAAGCTTGCTAGAGAACTTGGCATGTCTCGTTCTGCTGTAGCTGATGCCTTGAGGAGGGCTGAGGCTAAGATTGTGAAAAAATATTTTGAGGAGGGCTTAGCCTAGCTCCTTGATAAGAGGCGTGTTGTAGCTAATACTACTGCTGCAACTATTACTGCTACTGCTGCTAAGTGAGCTGCTGTATACCCTACTCTCTCTGTTACTGTTTCCTGTTTCACTATTGTTGTTGGCTTAATCTCTGTCATTGTAACTGTGCTCTCTACAGTCCTCTCAGTCGTCACTGTCTTATATGCTGTTGTCGTCCTTGTTGTTGTCTTCTCTATAGTCCTTGTCTCTGTCTCTGTCACTGTTACTGGTTTAATCTCCTTGATTTTCTGTGAGAGAGCACTGTAGCCCTCTTCGATACTCTTTATTCTTGCTAGCTCCTGTATCTTCTCCTCTATATCCCCTACAGCTCTCTTAATCTCACTCCACCCATACCAGTGGGTATAGTCTGGGTTTACATGGAACATTCCCTGGAAGGCCCTCATGCGGTACTCTAAGAATATTAGCCAAGCTTCTCTCTCAATGCCGCTAGGCTCTTCATAGAAGTTTAAGAGGAATGGGTACGGGTTATCTGGCTCATCCTCTCTAGGAGGCACTATACCCTTCTCTCTAGCCTCCTTAATTAATGTGATAGCCTTGGCTAACTGTATAGTTGAGTGCTTTATCACTTCGTCAGCAGCCTTTATGTATGCTACTACGTAGTCTCTTGAGTGGCATGATGTGCACACTTCTATAATTCTCTTCCTTGCATCCATGAACTCTTCTGGTGTTAGCCTAACAAGCTTCAGCTCTGCTACAGCATTAAGTAATGGCGTTGGGTTACCCTCCGGATCAAGGACTCTTAGCGCCTTAAGAAACTCTACTTTCGCTTCCTCCCACTCGGGGTCATTTACTATGTCTAGCCCACTTGGCCTACCCTCAAACGCTACTAGCGCTACAAAGCCCCACGGCGTTATTACGCTGTGGTTACCCTTAGGCATATGGCACAACTGGCATGTGGGGCCTGGGTAGTCTTCTGGCTTGACGTACTTTAAGCTCGTATTCAGGGGGTATTCGTGCTTTCTAGAGAAGTATATGAGCCCGTGTTTTGATGTCTTCCACATCTCCCATTGGGGGTGGTCAAAGCCCATGTGGCACTTTGCACACGTCTCTGGCTGTCTTGCCTCATACGTGCTAAATCTGTGTCTTGTATGGCATTGGTCGCATGTAGCCCCTATGCCGTAGGGCCTCTCAAGACCTAGCTCAAGTAGTTCCTCTGGGCTCTTAACTCCTATCTTGTGGCAGCCGCCACAGCCGTGCAACAATTCTTCTTTAGGCATCTTTTTTACCATGGGTATAGCCATCATTGCTCTCCATGCATAGGCATGCTTACCGCTGAGAAACTCTTGGACTTGCTTGTAGTGGCAGCCCTGGCAAGTAGTATGATCTGGTAAGCGTGCCTCCTTCCAGTCGTCAGCACTAGTGTGTTCTGCTCCATGGCATGTTGTACACGGCACTCTCTCCATACCGCCTAGAGCATTTGCTACATCAGGATTCTGGATACCAGGACGGCCCATTGCACCCTCAAGGAACTGTCTTGTATGCCCAGGTGTTGTCTCTAAGTGGCAGACAATACACTGGTAATCAGGCCATGTGGGATCAACTTCAACCTCTTCAGCATTTGCATGGAGTGCTAGCAATACTACAGCAAGTATAAGAATAGTGAGTGCTAAGGTTATTCTCTGGGCCAAGACTACCATCCATTAATATGATTATAGCTCTAAGACACATAAGAGCGACCACCTAGAAATTTCTAGAAGCGCTCTTCCAGGTGCTTAGACTTCTATGATAGAGTTCTTCTAGTGGCTTCGAACTCTGTCAATGATGGTATTGTATAGTCTTTTCCCTATTATCTTATACTACTGGTGTTAATTGCCCAAGATAATCATGGAATTGTTTTGACTTCTAGGCTCTGAAGCACAGTTTGGTATTGAATTGACTAGCTTATCGCTGTTTTATAGTATAATTTGTATAGTTTGGAAATAAAGTTAAGTATTGGTTTGTGTTAACAGGTAGCAACCTGGATGCTATCGTGTTGTTCCTTTGCGTGTTTGAGGGGTTGTCTGTTGCTGAGTGCTAGTCTTCTCTGGAAGCTTGTTGGCTTGGCGGCTGTTGATAGCGTTAACCCCTGTACAATATATGTCTATACGGTATTGTTGCTTGCCACATCAGTTAGAGTACGCTCGCCTCACCGTGTCCTCCTTGTTGGGCTAGCATTTGTTGGAGCAGTGTTTGTTGGGTATCTCCTTGTTGGGCTTGGTGTTGCCGCTGCGAGCTACGCGATACCGCTATGGGCTCTTGGTGCTGCTGCTATTGTATATGGTGTAGTTGTAGTTACTGGTGCCACCCTAGAGGCTCGTGGTAAGAGCCTTGTCTTCCTCCGTCCCGGACGGTTGTTGGAGAAGCGTGTCTTGCTTGCTTCGGGTGATGTCTTGGCTTCTGCTGGGCTTGGGCTCCTTGCCTCCTTCACTTTGTTACCGTGTAGTAGTGGGCCCCTGCTAGCATTCATCACGCTTGCTAGAGCTGAGGGTGTCAGTCTACTCATACTTCTAATGTATCTCGTACTCTACAATACTGTCTTCGTTGCACCCCTACTAGCAATAGCCTTCAGCGTAGCATACACATACAAGTACAAGAAGATACAGAGGCTTGTCGAGGAACACTCTACACTCCTCACACTAGTCTCAGGCTTACTACTAATAACTGTGGGTGTCTACGTGAT
>JALTZF010000064.1 GCA_027046265.1 Pyrodictiaceae archaeon | reverse complement strand
ATCTAATATATTAAGCTTCTATAAAATATATGTAAGCAGTTTACAAGCAGGTTAGTTGATATAGATTAGATATATTAGTATTACAGTTGATTCCAAGATACAAGACCTGCACATTCTAAGTAGGCATAGTTGGAACAGCGATACTTACCCCCTACATGGTTAGAACTTGAAGGAATACGCCGAAAACAGTCTTAAGTGAAGAAACTTAAATGTGATCCATGGCTGTGAGATACAAATGTGTGACTACTTTATCTACATAATACTCTTCTCTTTTTAGGGAGAAAGTGAGTATCAACTTTAGGTTTAGACTTTATGGTGTTCTGGGTCTAGCTGGTTCTTGTGAGTGAGGTAGTGAGGTGTATATATGAATAGTAGTTTTGTTTTTAGCTTTAGCAAGGCTATGCAATTCATTAGCGATCGTTAGTGCAGACGGTCAGTTTGTCTCATAGCTTTCCTCCGTTTAATGCCAAGCTAATTACTTGCTGGCGATCTGGAAGGTCTACCTGTGCGCCAAGTCTCTTTGAGAGAATGCCTAACGCGTAGAGAAGGACAGGTACTTTGCCCCAGATACGCTTCTTTTCTTGTAGCTTTTTCCTTAAAGCGTTATACCTCGAGGCTAGGTATTTAGCTATGAGTCTTAGGATTGTCTTGAGCGAGTCTGAGTATAGTATCTTGTTTTCTAGCGCTATTCTTCTTGCCCCGCTGGTCAGTCCTGATGGTGTGTATATTGCGTAGAGTATGTCTGCTGTGTTGAAGAGTTTTCCTCTTATTCTCTGGACAGCTTTTTTCATGGCTTTAATCTTTTGTTTTAGTTGGCTTGGTGAGAGAGGCCTGCTTCTCTGTGTGCTCACGTAGAATACGATGAGTAGAGGGTTGCCTAGGGGCATGTCAAGTAGTATTGTGTTGACTGTATAGTCTCTTTTCGACAGTATTGTTGTTGGAGTATTTTTCTGGAGGTTCTCGACTAGCCTCCACACGCTATGGTAGTCGCGGCTAGCCTGGAGTAGTGGTAGTAGCAGTGTGTTTAGGGCCCGTAGTCTCTCTTCAGCCCTCTCTAGGGGCGTCTTCATAGCCTGACTTTCCCATTTTTAGCGCCTAAGGAGTTCTTGTTTTCACAGTAGACAGCTTCTCCACCTGTCAGGGTTTGCTTCTCCACTGCAGGGTCTTTGCTAGGGCTTTCTGCCTGTCAGGCAGGGATTAAAGCGTGGCTTGTATCCTGTCAGGCTACTCCTCCTTGCTCTCTTCCTTTTCCTCGCCTGGGCGTGGTATATAGTAGTACTTGCCAAGCCTCTTCTGTAGCCTATCGAGGTAACTCCCCTCCTTGTTTATCCTAGGCCTACCTGTGTCTGGATCCTTCCTTATTGTTATGCCTAGCTCTTCAAGGAACGTATTCATTCCTTCAAGTAGCGGCCGGGGGTTGACTGCTAGGCCGTGTCTGCCGGGTTCCCCGGTGAAGACCATTATGCGGCTCGCAACATAGTCCTGGACAGCTATGTCGTGCTCAACAACTATTGCTGCTGCTCCACGCGCCTCTGTGAGTCTTTTGATAGCTTTTGCAACTACTAGTCTTTCCTCAACGTCTAGGTATGCTGAGGGCTCGTCGAGAAGGTAAATATCCGCCTCTCGGGCAAGAGCAGCTGCTACGGCTACTTTCTGGAGTTCTCCACCACTCAGCTCCTTAACCTTCCTATCGAGTAGCTTGTCAAGCCTCATCCTACGCACTATCTCAACATTAAGCCAAGATCCTGGAGAAAGAGTTGAAGGATTGGCCTCCTTGAGCACATTCTCGACAGTCTCGTCTTCACCAAAGATGCTTGGTGACACGTATTGTGGCTTATAGCTCACTTTAAGCTGCTCACTTGGCTTCTCAACACTGCCACTTGAGGGCTTTATTTCGCCAGCTAGGACACGTACAAATGTTGTCTTCCCTGTGCCATTAGCTCCTACGACACCTATAACTTCCCCTTCTCTTATGTCTCCAGGCTTTACGTTAAGCTTAAAGCCGTCAAGTTCTACTCTTAGCTCTGTCCACTTCATGTACACTCTCGGAGAAAGTGGCTGTGCTGCTTCTGTAAAGGTTATAGTGTACTTTATGGGCTCACTTCTTATCCTCATGTTCTCTGCTGGCAAGAATCCTTTCAAGAAGTGGTTTATGCCTGCTCTAACACCATAAGGCTTAGAAG
This sequence comes from Pyrodictiaceae archaeon, assembly GCA_027046265.1. Taxonomy (GTDB): domain Archaea; phylum Thermoproteota; class Thermoprotei_A; order Sulfolobales; family Pyrodictiaceae; genus QNYQ01. Next base: position 14,195 of record JALTZF010000064.1, on the reverse strand, counting down.
ATATGCCATAGACTCCAGGCTCACCAAACATTACTACGACATGGTCTGATAGGTAGTCAAGCATAGCAATATCGTGTTCAACGACCACGACAAAGGCTCCCTTAGGAATATACTTCCTTATGGCACGCGCAACTCTTACCCTCTCACGCACGTCAAGATAGCTACTAGGCTCATCGAACAAGTAGACGTTGGCGTCCCTACTCAGAACAGCAGCGACAAGAAAGCGCTGTAGTTCTCCGCCACTAAGCTTGGATATAGGCCTATCAAGTATGTGTGCTATGTTAAGCTCTTTTGCGAGTTCCCTCCATAAACCACGCTCATCAGCCTTCTCCAATAACTCGCCTACAGTGCCCTTCACGCGTCGAGGCACAAGCTCCACGTATTGGATCTTGTGTGCAGCCCTAATCTTCTCGTCAGCAACTAACCTAAGGTAGTTTTGTATCTCTGTACCTCTAAACCTCCTAATAATCTCATCCCAGTCTGGGTCGCGGTCAAGTATGCCAAGATTGGGCTTGAGCTCGCCAGCAAGTATTCTCAAAGCAGTAGTCTTGCCTGCACCATTCTTACCTATAATACCTAGTATCCTCTCTTGACGGGGAATAGGCAGTCCATAGAGCTTAAACCCGTTAACACCATACCTATGCACAAGAAATCTCTCAAGTTCGTCGGGAAGGTTTATTATTGATATAGCTTTAAACGGGCACTTTTTAACACATATCCCACAGCCTATGCAGGTCTCTTCATATATTACGGGCTTCCTCCTCGGGGGCACAATCTCTATAGCTTTGCCATGCGTGAGGTTTACTGGGCAAAACCTTATACACTCTAGGTTACACTTAGAAGGTTTACAGGCCTCATAGTCTATTACTGCTACTCTAACCATCCTCTAGCCCCCGCAACTGAGGGCATACAAGTTCAGAATATTAACTACTGCAGCTGAGAGCGTTAGGGCAAACAGTAATCACTATTTACCCTTGCACAGTGTAGAGCTAACATAGTGGTGCAATGACGAGTGGTGACGGCACTGAAGAATAATCTCCAAGAAATGATGTGGGACACCTTCTCAAACAATACTGAGCACACCAACTTAGGCATGGATTAAACTACTGGTAGGAGAGGAGTATGTTCTTGATGAAGAGGAAATGATGAAGTAATATTCATCCTTGTTGGAATAACATAAAACTAGTTGTGGAAACTACACTAGCCTCATTATTCGTGGTATGTTATTCTTAAAACAGCTAGTGGTTATGTGTCTCCAAGGAGAAGCTACCACTCTTCTTCCTCCCACTCCTCCTCTTCTTCCTCTTCCCACCACTCCTCCTCCTCTTCTTCCTCCCACCACTCCTCTTCTTCTTCAAGTACTAGCCAGCGCATAGCTTTGTATCACCCTGTTACCCTAGAGTGCATGCTTATTCCGTCTGGAAACTCGTCCTGGTTCTGGTTCTTAAACTCTTTGGAATATAGCGATTAGCGGTTTGTCATGTTGGCATAGACTTGTACACTCGTGCTTCAATAGGGAATAAAGCAACACTGCTCAGCTCTATAGAGCCTATAACAGGTATCCTGCATTCTACCGTATCTTCGCTAACCATGCTTCTGAGTTCTTGGAGTAGAGTAGTACTATGAGAAGCAACGATAAGAACAATAGTTGCTCCTTCTTCTAGCCTATTGGCTTTTAATGCTTCGCGAATATTCCTGGTACCGAGGATATAGAGTATCGTGTCTATGCCTCTAACCTTGGAGATTGTTGCCCCGCGTTGTGCTGCAAGATAGGATTCTAGGTGTGCTGTTATGAGAGTTCTTAGCCCAGCCTGGTTAGCTAACTCTATATTGATAAGTGAGTAGTAGGCTTCTTTACTGAGTTTGTTTCTTAGTTTATCGAATAGCCTTTCACTGTATTGTATGCATGTTATGAATAGGTATATGTTCTTGCCATCTATGGTTAGAGGAGTCTTAAGTGTTGCGGGTTCTCCTAGTTGAATATATTCGCTTGATAAAGTCAAGAGGGTCACCTGTTATCCTACTCACTTCTTCTAAACTCATACCCTTCTTGACTATGAGTTCTTCCACGGTCTCTGCTTTATCCCAGGGGAATATTATCCATGCATCAGTCTCGTAGGCATAGTAGTCTGGCCTATACATAGACCAAGGCTTGAAGTATAGTGTTGCAGTGAGTATCTTCCTGGGGCCATACAAGCTAAGAAAGTTTACTGCAACATTTAGTGTCTTACCTGTGTCAGACACATCGTCAACAATAAGTATGTTCTTGTCTCTAACATCTATTATTAGGGGCTGTGTTACAACAGGCTTCTCAGCGGTCTCGCCAACACCCTTATAGAATTTTATCTCTAGAGCCCCCATCTCGTGTACTCCAAGATAGTCTGATAAGAGCCTTGCAGGTATCCACCCGCCTCGAAGGACACCTATTATTGCATCTATCTTGACTCGGTCGCGGAGAATGTTCTCAGCTATATACGCACAACCCTCTTCTACTTCACGCCAACTTATGGGCAGAAACTTTGTGGGCTCTGTATAGGTTGTATTCACCATAGTCCCATCCTTGCAATAAGTATGAGTAAAGAACGGTGCTGCAGTATGTAGTGCTGGTCTAATCTATTATACTCTTGTGAGGGGTTATTTACTTAGCTTCAACTAAACAACTTTTGCGTGTATTAAGGATGGGGTCTTAACGCCTAGTAATAGGCTTCTAGTGGCTGTCTTGCCCTTCCTTGGGTTACTGTTGTTGCTGTCCTGGTGTTTGCTCTTGCTGAGCCTGGCTTGCTAGTGCTGCTCTTATCTCTTCTGCTCTCTGCTGTTCGAGGAGGTACTGCATTCTACCTGTGCGTTTGTATAGGCGTACGAGGCGTGTCACATAGCCAGCTATTTGGTTTCTAAGCTTCTTTGAGGGGGTCTCTACGAGGCTTGCTACAACACGCTTATTATGTTCAAAATCCTCTGTGAAAAGGTCCGGATACGACTCGAGGAGTTTGCGTGCTGTCCTCTTTACGACACCTATGCGTACTTTCCCCATCTTATCCCCCGTGCCTTGTGCTATGGTGCTGGTCGGTTATATCTTTGTATATTACCTAAGAGTAACGTAGCGTTAAGCTTATATAGAAGCGCCTCTGAGTGGGGGTACATGGATATGGAGAAAGTAGTAATCTAACGGAGAGGTGAAGATTATGGCGCAGCCACAAGCACGAGTTGCCACAGTTGAACCCACTGGTGTGCCTGTACTTATCCTTAAGGAGGGCACACAGCGTACATATGGGAAAGAAGCTTTAAGAGCAAACATAATGATTGTGAGGGCCATAGCTGAGACATTGAGGACAACTTATGGACCAAAAGGCATGGACAAAATGCTAGTAGACAGCCTAGGCGATATAACAATAACTAATGACGGTGCTACAATACTAGATAAGATGGATGTACAGCATCCAACAGCAAAACTTGTAGTGCAGATATCTAAAGGTCAAGACGAAGAGGTTGGTGATGGTACAAAGACAGCAGTCATACTTGCAGGCGAACTACTAAGACAAGCAGAGGACCTGCTTGACAAGAACGTGCACCCAACAATAATCATTAGTGGCTTCAAGAAGGCTGCTGAAGCAGCAGTAAAGAAGATCTACGAGATATCCGAGCCTATAAATATAGAGGATGAGAGCCTCCTAAAGAAAATAGCTATGACAAGTCTTACAAGCAAAGCAGTCCACGGCGCTAGAGAACACCTTGCAGAGATCGCAGTTAAAGCTGTAAGACAAGTAACAGAGAGGAGGGGTGAAAAATGGTACATCGACCTTGACAGTATACAGATTATAAAGAAGCATGGTGGGAGCTTACGCGATACACAACTAATCTACGGTATTGTTCTTGATAAGGAGGTTGTGCATCCTGGTATGCCTAAGAGGGTTGAGAATGCCTTCATAGTACTCCTCGATGCACCACTAGAAGTAGAAAAACCAGAAATTGATGCAGAGATAAGGATTAGTGATCCAGCTTACCTCAAGAAGTTCCTAGAAGAGGAAGAGAAAATCCTCCATGACATGGTTGAGAGGATCTATAATGTTGCTATTGAGAGAATAAAGCGTGAAGGATTTGAGCCTGGTAAGAATGCTGGTGTTGTTGTGATTACTCAGAAGGGTATTGATGAAGTTGCACAGCACTTCTTGGCAAAGAAAGGAATACTAGCAGTAAGAAGAGTAAAAAGAAGCGATCTCGAGAAGCTTGAGTACGCTACTGGCGGTAAGATTGTAAGCAGTATACGCGACCTAACACCAGACGACCTTGGCTTTGCAAAGCTAGTAGAAGAAAGGAAAGTCGGGAATGACAAGATGGTATTCATTGAAGGCTGTCCAAACCCGAGAGCAGTAACAATACTGCTACGCGGCGCAAACGACATGGTTCTCGACGAGGCTGAGAGAAGCCTCAACGATGCACTACACGTGTTAAGAAATGTATTACGTCGTCCAATGATAGTAGCTGGTGGCGGCGCTGTAGAAGTAGAGCTAGCTATGAGGCTAAGAAAGTATGCTGAGAGTCTTGGAGGAAAGGAGCAATTAGCAGTAGAAGCCTACGCTGAAGCTCTAGAAGAGATACCAATGATACTAGCTGAAAGTAGCGGTCTTGACGCACTACAGACACTAATGGATCTAAGGAAGCTTCATGCTGAGGGTAAAGTAAACGCTGGTATTGACGCTATTGAGGGCAAAGTTAAAGAAAACATTCTCGATAGTAATGTGATCGAACCTATACTAGTAAAGGAGCAAGTACTGAAGAGCGCAACAGAAGCAGCAACAACAATACTCAAGATAGACGATGTAATTGCAGCATCACCTAAGACAGAGGAAAAAGGCAAGAAAGGTAAGAAGGAGGAAGAGTAACCTTAGATTTTAATCAGTCAGCTTTCAACTAAGGATAACACATGTTTTTAAACTATTAACATACTCAGAATTAAAGAGCTACACCCACTACCCAGCTCATTCTCAAAATACTGTCATAGAATTAGAGTTTTTAAGTACTCACCTCTATTTACAAAAAGCGTGCACTAAGTTTCAAGGTGTCACACATTGGCAGGCGAGTCAGAAGAAAACATTGAGAAATTGGAGAAGAAGATAAAGATTGGGCCACCCTGGCTAACACGTTTTGAGAGAGCACGGATAATAGGTGCAAGAGCACTTCAAATAAGCCTAGGTGCACCAATACTCTTAAATCCTGACGAGCTTACAGACCACGTAAAAGAGTCGCCAGTGCTAATAGCTAAACTTGAACTCGAGAAGGGCGTTTTACCAATGACAATAATTAGGTATACACGCGCAGGCGACATGCAAGCTATACCTGTAAGGTGGCTTATTAAGCTTGACAAAATGAGGCCAAGAATACATTGATTATCCTATTCCTCACTTAATCTCGCGTATATATGACACTTTATATAGTATAACAACATAATTTTTGTCTCCTGTACAGTATTGTTTGTTTCTTGCTGTAAACAGCAAAGCATAGTTTTAAACTGTAGAGGAATTAGCAGCATGCAATACTCTCCGCGGCGAGGCAAAGCTAGGCAAGTGAAGCGTAGCGTAAAAACCCTATCTACTCAATGTAAGCCAGCACGTTATGTCCTTGTTATAGCTGAAAAGCCTAAGGCTGCTTCGAGGATAGCTCTAAGCCTATCTAATGGTTTTAAGCCATATACTTGCAGGCATCGAAGTGGAGTACCGTACTGGATTGTTAGATACAATAATGAGACTTACATTGTTGCACCTGCTGTCGGGCACTTATTTGGTCTTTACACAGAGTCACGGGGGTTTCCTGTTTTTAATTATGTGTGGAGACCCCTCTGGGAAATAGACGAAGAGTCAAAATATACTAGGCCTTACTATGAAACATTAAAAGATCTCTCACAAAGAGCTAGCGCGTTCATTAATGCATGTGACTATGATATTGAGGGCAGTGTTATAGGCTATCTTATAATCAAGTTTCTAGGTGATGAAAGAAGAGCTTATAGAGTCAAGTTTAGCACGTTAACACGTAAGGATATACGCTTAGCATTTTCTAGACTTCAACCTATGGACTATGAGATGATAGAGGCTGGTCTTGCACGTCACGAGCTTGACTGGATATGGGGAATCAATATTAGCCGTGCACTTATGGATGCAGTTCGTAACATTACTGGCAAGCGCGTAGTTTTGAGTGCTGGCAGAGTGCAATCTCCAACTCTGGCTGAGGCTGTTGATAGAGACTTAGCAAGAAAGTTGTTCGTGCCTATACCCTCCTATGCCATCATAGTGACATTAGAAAAGGATAATTGGAGAAGCTCATTAACAGTAGGTCTTCTCGAGAACAAAGACGATGCTTTAAAAACAGCCAAAACAATAGGTCGTAGAGGCTATGCTATTGTTATACGAAAAACCTATGATCGAAAAAATATAAATCCGCCATATCCGTTTAACCTAGGCGATCTCCAATCTGAGGCAGCAAGACTATTCGGCTATAGCCCCTACTATACACAAAGGATAGCAGAGGAACTCTACCTTGATGGCCTTATTAGTTATCCACGTACCAATAGCCAGAAAATACCAGCTACAATAGATGTCAAATCAATATTGGATAATTTGTCCACAATAGAGCCTTATGGCACACTCGTTAGATATATTCTATCAAGAACACCAAACCCACGCCCATATAACGGTCCTAAAGATGATCCCGCACATCCAGCTATACATCCTACTGGTGAGCTTCCGCGGGAACCCATGCCAAAACCCAAGCAAAGAATTTATGATCTTATAGTTAGGAGGTTCTTAGCGTCTATGGCTACACCAGCGATACTAGTCCATGAGCGAGTAGTTTTTGAGTTACCGGGAGGCTACACGTTAGCAATTACTGGAGAAAAAATCGTTGATAAAGGCTGGATAGAAGTATATAGACCTTATGCAAGGGTTAAAGAGAGAAAGTTGCCACTATTTGTTGAGGGCGAGAAGGTTCCTTTCAAGCTATCAATACGAACTAAATTCTCTGAGCCCCCGCAGCCTTATACAAAAATTGAGCTTGTAAAATGGATGGAGAAACAAGGATTAGGAACAGAGGCTACTAGAGCTCGAATAGTTGAGTTACTCTTTAAGAGAGGATACCTCATAGAGAGAGGTAAATACATTTATGCTACGGATCTTGGTGTCTCCTTGGTAAGAATCCTTAGAAGATATTTCCCTGAAATAATAAGCACTAAATTGACAAGGTATTTTGAGCAGAAAATAGCAGATATAATAAGCGGGCATGCACGGCGCGAGGAAGTCCTCGCTGAAGCTACGATTGTACTTAGAAAAGTACTTGAAAAGTATAAAAAGACTGCAATAGAGGAAGCCGGCATAGATATAGCACAATCATTAGGTATTTTAAAGCCAACAGAGAGGTGCTTCATTTGTGGACGCCAGGCGTATGCCGATAGACTTTGTAGTTATCATTACAATGCACTTAGAAAGCTTAGAGACAGGTTTCACGAGTGGATTAGACGGGGAGAAAAAGTAAGCTATGTAGAATACTTAAAGAGGATTAATAGGCTGCGTATAACTGGACAATTTATTAGGGATGTTGTTAAGTATGAACTCAAGAACTATTCAACGGAAGAGAATCGTGAGCAAGCCTAGGTATGGAATACGTATGGGCGCTGTTGCATCACCTACACGTATTCCAAGTACTACTCCTACTATGTGCTCATAATCAATACCATAGCTAGGCTGTAGCCCTATTTCATTGTCTGCTCTTAAATTGTTATCACCTTTAGTTATAAAGCAATATCCCGATTCACACTTTACTATCTTAATGATTCTATGTATGACCAATTTATTGTGTATAGGGCTCTTATACACAACGATATCTCCTGTCTTAATTTCCTCAGGACTAGGTTTGTAGACTACTACAATATCTCCTGTATATAATGTTGGTAGCATACTTACACCTTCAACTACTATCAATGGTGTTGACGACATTAGTTTCCAGGCTGCAAGCACTATTACGAAGAGTGTTCCTACAGTTGCAATAAGTGAAGCATTCTTTCTAGTCATTAATTTCCCCATATTTAGACACCTTAGACCATAGACTTAAGTCATAGTAAAAGTATAAAATGCATTTAAAAAACCCTCGACATACGGTTCTTACTCCTCATCTATTTCTATCTCGAAAATAGCACCTTCACGCTTTTCCTCTTTCTTTTGTGTACCTAGTTTTGCTTTACTTCCTGAGCCAGTTTCAAGTTCTACTTCCTCACCACCAACCTTGAGTTTTGAAACAACTCCACGCCACCTATATCCACACTCTGGGCACACAAAGCTTCCCATGACAGTTATTGTTATTCTTCCTTTAGAGTCTGGAAATGGCGACACTAATTGCCATGTTTTACTTGGTTCAACTCTTGTCCCGCATCGTGGACATATAAAGGGATCACGCGCTCTTTTCGGCATAAAGATCACCCTTGAGATGCCTCTTGATTCTTGTATACGATCTAGCTCCTACGAAAAGTAGAGCTATTCGAGTTGTATTAATGGGTTTAAGTTCTTGAGCCCATTATATATGTACGTCATTATTATGTTTATTGTCGATGGCCGCGGAGCAGGGCCCGAGACAGGTATCTTTATTCTAAATAATGCACGTTTGTTTTTTACTTTTATGAGTTCTATAGAGGCCTCTTGCGGCCTTACAGTCACTCGTGATTGCTCTATCGATTTCCTTACTTGTGCCTCCAATTCGCGAAGTACCTTCAGAGAGTCTTCGGAGCTAGGTATGTCTACTTCAACTGTTAGTGATACAGTGCTATATGCAGTTGAATACTTTACCACTGGCTCAGTCAAGAACTTGTAGTTTGGCACATGTATGATAGTGTTATTACTTGTCTTAATCTCAGTCACGAACGGTGTCAGCTTGTTGATTTTACCTTTTATACCTAGTGTTGGCATTTCAATTATTTGCGAGGACTTGTAAAGTTCGCGTGATAATAAGATAATATAGTACGCAGCTATGTTAGCTATTGCATGCCAGTTTGACAGCAGTACTGCCACAAGGACGGCTAGTATGACATAGAATATTGCTTGAATGCTTGTAAAAACATATATGACTATTACTAGTGTTACACTATATATTGCTAGGCTGACAAGCCTATATACTTGTTCTGCTACTAAGCTCGAGATAACCTCTCTACGTTTTAGTTGGCTTAAGAAAGCTTTTATCATAATGAGTATTATGTATGCTATTATTAGTGTAATAGCGACTTCAATAAGGGGCTTCAATGGAATCCTTACGCCAGCAATTTCTAAGGTTGTGTTTATCAACAAGCTTCTCGCCCTTGCTTAGAGACTCCGGGCACGCTTAAGTGTAAGCTGCCTTTATCTTTCTTAGCCTTTACTATCTAAAGGACTCAAGAAATTCATCTATTAGGTCTTCTCTTACAAGTGCTATTACTTGGTACCCGGCTTGTAAGCGGACAACTTCTGCCGGGTCAAGGAATTGTTCGCCATCGTATATGGCTATTATTTTTACGCCCTCCTTAGGATACTTAATCTCTTCTAGTAACTGACCCTCCACGTTGCTACCCTCAGTTACTGTTATGGTTACAAGTCTAAAGCCGCCTATGAATGCTGGGACTAGCTCTACAACACTATACTTCCCCTCGATGATGCCTTTTATTAGTGAAGCTGTTACTTGTGGCTCAACAATGACACTTTCTGTTAACCCTACACGGTTCATTATTTGGGCAACCTTGCTATCGCGCACTTTAGCTATTACTCGTGGGACACCATATTCTCTTGCTATTAATGCAGCGAATAAGTTAACTTCGTCTTTACCAGTAACAGCTACTAGCACATCTGCAGTCTGAAGACCTATTTCATCGTAGACTGTCGGGTCGGTGGCATCCCTTACATACGCCGCAACATCAGCTTCTTCAGTAACTCTTTTGGCTTTCTGCTCATCAACATCAATTACTATGACTTCATGCCCTTTTTCCGATAGTTCTCGTGCTAGTATAGAGCCTAGCTTTCCTGCACCTATAATTACTATCCGCATTTATTCTGCCCCCGTCCTACTACTACAATGTTGGGTGTTTAAAATGATAGAAAGCCTCTACACTGACAAGTTCATAATTGAGGATGTGCATGCTCGTTGGATCCTTGACTCACGAGGTAACCCAACTGTTGAAGTCGAAGTTATCACACGTGGTGGCGGGATTGGCAGGGCTGCAGCGCCAGCTGGCGCCTCAAAAGGCAGGCATGAAGCGGTAGAGGTTAGAGATAGAGACACAAAGTTTTATGGCAAAGGTGTTAGTGTAGCTGTTTTTAACGTGAATAATATCATTGCGCCACACCTCAGGGGCATTGATTCTAGGAAGCAGAGATTAGTTGATAGCATAATGTGCCGCCTAGATGGTACACCAAACAAGTCCAAACTAGGAGCGAATGCCATTGTAGCAACTTCGTTAGCAAACGCCAAAGCTGCTGCTAGTACCGCTGGCTTACCCCTTTATGCCTATCTGGGCGGTTCAGCTTCAACAGTACTTCTGCCAGCCCCATTAATGAACATTATTAATGGTGGTGCACATGCTGGAAATGAGCTTTCATTTCAAGAATTCATGATAGTTCCCCTGAATGCCGAGAGCTTTGCAGAAGCCCTACGCGTAGCTGTTGAAGTCTATTACAAACTTAAAGAATACTTGAAGAATGCTTATGGTGCGGGTGCCATAAATGTAGGCGATGAGGGGGGCTATGCACCGCCCATGAAAAGGAATAGAGAGGCCTTTGATGCACTCATCAAATCAATAAAAAGTGCTGGCTACGAGCCAGGCGTCGATGTCGGTCTTGCTATTGATGCTGCTGCCTCTCATTTCTATGACGAGAAGAGCAATGTGTACATTGTTGATGAATCTAAGTACGATCCAGAGTCTCTATTAGAGTACTATGTAGACTTAGTCAACGAGTATCCTATATTGAGTATTGAAGATCCGTTCTACGAGGAGGACTTTGATTCGCATGCAAAGCTAACAAGTAGAATAGGCAAGGACATTCTCATAGTAGGTGACGACCTCTACGTAACTAACATATCTAGACTCAAGAAGGGTATAGAAAAGAAAGCCACCAATGCCGTCCTCATGAAAGTTAACCAAGTGGGTACATTAACAGAGGCCATTGATTTAACCCGTGCAGCCCTCTATAATGGTTTAAGAGTCATAGTTAGTCATAGAAGTGGTGAAACAGAAGACACTACAATATCACACATAGCTGTAGGGCTTGCTACAGGATTGATAAAAACTGGTGCTCCAGCAAGAGGAGAGAGAACGGCAAAATATAATGAGCTTCTGCGTATTGAGGAGCAGGCTGCAGGGGCGGCAGTTTATGCTGGCAAGTATGCTTACAGAGGACTCGTGGGCCTCTTCGAAAATAACCCTCTTTTCTAGGTTTTAGTGTATTAGGGTTTCTAGCTTATGCAGTGTGAAAAAGGAGTTGAAAATTTAGTTTTACTTGCTACATGTAAACCCTGGAGTGTTCCTCGTGCAATTGAGGAACTAGGAGATGCACTCTATGCATACGATAGAGAAGTATGCATAGAAGTCGATGAAGCATATCCCTTGCTTTATGTCTACTCTTCACTACTTAAGCCAGGCAGAGTATTTGCGTTAATTGTCCAGGAACCCCCAGCTTATGTAGAACGCATAATCCCAGTAGACATGATCTATGATACTATTATATCTAATGAGAATGATATAGAGGTTTTTGCTACTAAAGTGACAGAATTTGTAAAAGCTAAAGGTATAGACAGTGTTAATCTCGAAGCCAAGAAAAGGAATTATTATATAAAGATAAGCCGCGACAATAAGTCACTTACAAATCTAATCTCTAAAATCATAGCTAGTAAAGGTATACAAGTGCTCCGCAGATCAAGCAATGCTCTTAGAATAGAGGATAGTAAACATGGTATAGTAATTGGACTCATCACTGGAGGTTCCGATAGGCTACGTTATTGGAGGCTAAAGAGGCTTAACACGTGATTGAAAAGAGCATTAAACTATTAGTAGTATTACTATGCAGCTTTTTAGTTGGGTAGAGCGAAAGTATGCCTTCTGCACGTGACATAATCGAAAGTATCCTAGAGAGGCCTTCAGTATTTAAAAGTAAAGAAAAGCTATATCCAGAACATTTACCATCATATCTTCCGCATAGGGAAGAACAACTGAAAAGTCTGGCGGCATACTTTCGGAACATATTGCTTGAGCCAGGCTCAATAGCGCAACGTGTCCTACTAGTAGGAGGAATTGGAACTGGCAAAACAGCTACTGCACGTAGGTTTGGGAGCGATTTCCGGGCATTAGCGCGTCAGCGTGGGATAAATTTAGAGTATGTCCACGTCAATTGTCATAGAGATCGGACACTCTATCTCGTCGTACAAGAGATAGCCCGCCAACTCAGGATACCTGTCCCCCCACGCGGCCTCTCAGCACAAGAGATGTATAAGATAATAATGAAGCAACTAGAGAATAGAGACATGTACGTTATTGTAACTCTTGACGAGTTTGACTACTTTATCGAAGTAGCCGGAAATGACTCTGTATACTTCCTAGTAAGAACTTACGATGAATATCCCAACCTAGCTAAACGAATAAACTTCATATTCATAACTAGGAGCTTAACGAGCTTAGGTAGGCTTGATTCAGCAACGGAGAGCTATATTGTTAGGAACGTCATACATTTTAAGCCATATACCTCATCTGAACTCTACGACATACTCAAATATAGAAGCCAAGAAGCCTTTTATGAAGGCACTATTGATGACAAAGTATTGGAGTATATTGCTGATCTCATAGGCGTTGACAATGGCGGAAGCGGTAACGCAAGGCTAGCTCTTGAAGTCTTAATGTTGGCTGGAACAGAGGCAGATAAGGAAGGAGCGCAACGTGTTACAATAGATCATGTGAGGAGAGCATTTACACATGCTAATCCTAATCTTTCAATAATGATAAACGATGTTATACGCCACCTCCCCCTCCACGAATTACTGCTATTGCTTGCTATAGTTAGACTGCTCAAACAAAAAGGCGAGGCCTATGTAAGAATTGGCGAAGTCGAAGAGGAATACCGCAATATTTGCGAAGAATACAAAGAGATACCAAGGAGACACACACAAATTTACGAATACGTAAACGACCTTAAGAGAAGAGGAGTAATAGATGCTAGGCTTTCAGGGAAAGGATATCGCGGCAAAAGCACATTGGTAGGTGTGAGCCTTGGACCTCTTGAGGCTTTAGAGAAGTTTATTCAAGAAATAATAGAAATTAAGAAGGGAGAGCCAAGTTATACGTCAAACTGATGAATAAGATTACCTTGATGGTGGGTAACTCTTGTCTAAACCACGTATGATAGACATATCTAAAAAGGGTATAGTGTATAGGGAGTCTACAGCGTATGGTAGAATAAGGCTAAGAAAAGAGACTATTAAAGCAATTAAGGCTGGAAGAATTGAAAAGGGAGACCCCTTGACTGTAGCTTCCATAGCAGGTATTCTTGCGGCAAAAAAGACACCAGAAATACTACCTATGTGTCATCCTATAGACTTAACCAATATCATTGTTGATTGTGAGATAGAAGACGATGAACACATTGGCTGCAAAGCTACGGTAAAGGCTATAGCGAGAACAGGAGTTGAAATGGAGGCGTTGACTGCTGTGAGTGTTGCTTTACTTAATATATGGGATATGGTCAAAAAACTTGAAAAGGATGAGAAAGGATTATACCCAGTAACAAGAATAGAGAATATCTTCGTTGAAAGCAAGATTAAGGAAGAGCTTGAATAAGAATAATATGCAATACTTATTGATCATTCAGAAAAGTGTGGTCTGCCTGCCACGTCCACCTCTTTTTGATCTTGATCGCACACTTCTACTAGACTCTTTTCGCTTTGACTCTCTTGTCGTCACAGGCTTGCTTACTGTTGGAGGTCTCTCCATACGGAGTAGAAGCATGTTCATATGTTCCTTAACTGCTTGATATCGTGCTCCCGCTAGGTACTTAATCATGTTGTCTGTCAAATTATAAGCTATAGCTATGCGAGCAGCGTAGTCTGGTCTCTCCTCAAATAATATCTTCATGAAAGGTAATACGTCAGAGAGAAACTTCTTCTTTGAAACAAGTACCCTCTTACCCACAGCCTCAGCTATAGCATTACGT
>JALTZF010000063.1 GCA_027046265.1 Pyrodictiaceae archaeon | reverse complement strand
ATCACATACTCTACAATCTTTTGCTTCTTATCAACTTCAACATCAGCCTTTCAGTGTCTTTTGGATTCTTCTCCCCTAGAGCTCGGTGTCAAACTTTCGCTAAGGACCACAAGAGAAACTTTCTTTCAGTGTCTTTTGGATTCTTCGACAAGCAGCTCTCTGAGGCTTACAGGATCCTGTCAGGGCTTCGAGACCTTTCAGTGTCTTTTGGATTCTTCGTTTGTCGGGACTGGTGTCGGGCTGCTTGACGATGCTTTTGCAGCCAATATCTTTCAGTGTCTTTTGGATTCTTCGCCAGACACGGAGCTCCTAACAAGGAAGATCCCCAGCATCCTAGACTACTTTCAGTGTCTTTTGGATTCTTCGAACCCAAGCTATGGGTGGCTAAATGCTGGGTGGTTTGTGGTTGTGACAGACTTTCAGTGTCTTTTGGATTCTTCGCTCCTCAGCCTACTCCACCGCCAGAGGAGGCGCCACCACCTCAACCAACTTTCAGTGTCTTTTGGATTCTTCTGGAAAGTGTATTGTCTGTCGTAGAGAGGATGGAGCCCTTTCAGTGTCTTTTGGATTCTTCTAGTGCTAGTATCGCGTTGCCGGTTGCTGCGCTTAGGCCGAAGTCTTTCAGTGTCTTTTGGATTCTTCTGTTTTTCGTGTTTTTGTGGTTTAATGAGGGTGGTTTATAAGGGGTTTGTTGTGTAGAAAGAGAGACCATCAAACGCCCCATCAACCTCGACCATCAGTATGGGCTTGTGGTGTATGTATGGTTGTGTGGCCTAGGCCTGCTGCGCGGCCTACGCCTGTGCCTAGTGCTAGCATGTATGGTAGTGTTTTTCTTAGTGTGTCTAGTGCCGTGTTGTCGGGGTCGTTTTCGGGGTTGTAGTGTAGGTTCAGGTAGCCTATCAACGCGGGTACTTTCCTGCCGGGCTCGTATTGGAGGTCGATTTTGCGTAGTGTCTGCCAGAATGTTGGCGGCACTGTCAGTGCTCGGTGTAGACGGAGAAGTGTCTTGATGAATGTTCTGCGGCGCAGTCTCCCCGAGAGGTATAGCTTGATGTAGACGGGGGTACTGAAGAGGTTGAACACGCTCGGCACCAGTGTCTTGTGCTTCGATGAGGCCAGTGGGTCACGCAGCACAGTGGGAGAAGCAAGGACAACCTTCACCTTCTTAGCCCGCTGTATAGCTGACATGACCTCTGCTATTCTCTCCTCGAGATTCTCGACTTTTACCTCGACACGTCTTACATGGTAGACTGCTCTATTGAACTCTATCTTCTCGGGTGTAGATTCAAGTATTGATATGGCTGCATACATATCTAGTTCTCCTTCTACTGCGCCGAGATAGAAGTGATAGACTCCGCTACCCACACGGCTTACGTATGTTAGCGTTCTTATTTTCCCTTCTTCTGTAGTGTAGAGAGGTGTTATGTGGACCAGTTTTGGTTTTGCGCCGCGTGCCGGGCTAAACAGCTTCTCCAGGCTCTTATTCGACGAAAGTATTAGTCTCTTGACGAGTTTTGCCGAGTAATACTTCTGCTTAGTCATCCTCTCCGCGTATAGTTCTAGGGTTACTCGTAACAGGTAGGGGTTAAACGTCAACGTGTAAGGGCCTCCAATACTGCTAGTCCTAGAGGGAGAAGTCTTACATGTTCACCACTTATTTCGAGAAGCTTCTTGCGCTCTAGGTTGCGTAGTCTCCGGTATACAATCACGTGGCTTGTACCCCACTTCTGTCTAAGGTATTTGACCAGGCTTATTCTCCGCATTGAACCATGCTCAGCGAGGACTTCGAGTACTTCCTTCTCTCTATCACTCACCTCTGGTGGGGAGAAGTGTTCTGGCGCCATGTCAAGCGTTGAGAGGCCATCCTCTCTCATACTGACAATTCTCAACTTTACGCCTCTATACCTCCACAAGAGTATTGAGGCAGAGAGGGCGAGGAGTGCTAGTGGCCTAAGTCCACCCGATAATACGGCGACAACACTATCAGCTTCATGGCAGATATTGGCGAGTGCACTGGTTAGCCTGGGTAGGTCTTCAAGCACTACAGGATAGCTAAGTACTACTGCCTTCTTCCCAGTTATAGTCTCAACCTCTTGTACAGCCTTCTTCGTCCGCTCCCTCTCATAGTCTCCTCCAACACTACTTGTGAGGAGGACTAGTCTATCATCGTGTTGAAGACCTATGGATACCAGTGGCCGGACAACGTTTGCCGCGTCAAAACCCAGTGTGGCCACTATGCAGCGCAAGCCCTCTAACACCCTCAAGAAGACTTGATAGATTTGCTAGAGAACTATCAAGACTACACCCGGGTCCCTGTAACGTCTGAGTGTTAAATTTAAACAGCACTGCTATGTGCCTAAAACATATATGTAGTAATCCTAGATAGCTGTCTAGAGGGGAGACTGCCGATTGCTAGAAGCCATTCTAGGTAAACTAACAGAGTTACTGAGGCCGGACAAGAAGAATGAGCTGGGCGCAAGGATTCTCGAGATTTTAAGAGCAGGCTTCGCAAAGAACGAGCCAATATCCTCTCTTCAGCACTGCCTCTCAGTAGCCCTCGTAGCTGCCCGGTTAGCCGAGTACATGGGCTACAGCGAGGACGACATAGCTGAAGCCTACGCTGCAGGACTCTTCCACGACTATGAGAAGCTGGGACCTATGGCTGCATCGCTAAACGATGAGGAAAAGATAGAACTCCTCGCTGACCACTTGGACGAGATGGGCATAGGCGATGAGGGTGTAGCTAGGAGAGCCCTGAGAATAGCCAGGGGGCTCGAGGAAGGGTTCACTCCTCTCCCAGACCGAAAGATTGAGAGGATAGTCAAGCTTGCAGACTACGTCATGGGGGCAAGGTATGAGTCTTCCGATCCTGTCATGGTAGCAAACTACATTATTACCCTAAGCCAGGAACTCCTGGGGAGGAGGATAGAAGCCCATCCTATCCTCTTAGGTGTTCAGAGACCCATAACGCTCTATGCTGCAGAGAAGGTGGCAGAGAAAGTCGAGGAATGCGGTGGTCAGCCATTAGTAGCAACACCCATGGGCTTCGTGTACCTCAGCACAGGCAGCTGCCTTTTTCCAGGCAGCCTCCAGCAAGATCTGGCAAAACAGATTGTAGACGCGTTCTCCGGGCAGCCAGCTGGGGCAAGAAGGGAGCAGCCTCTCAAGCGTGATCCTGTTGAAGACGCTGAAGTTAGAGGTATGAGGCTTTGTGATGCAGTTCGTTCTGGCAAGAATCCTGGCTCTGCTGTTAGCATGAAGAGACCTCCAAGCCGGCAGGATGTAGAGGAGGTGATGGACAAGCTCGCTAGTGAGTCTATACCGCGGGGTAGGAAACCCTATGTTCTCCTTGGCCTCTTAGTGTATGCAGCTAAGCTACTCAATCCAGAGGAGCCAAAGAAAGCTATCCCGACTATTGCAAGTCTTTTTGGCGTAGCAGCTAGGGGCTGGAAAGACCTAGCTATAGCTCTCAAGGCTTGTGATGGAGAGGTCCCAGAGGGGTATGAGGATAAGCTCCAGAAGCTCCGAGGACTACTGGAGGACGCCGCTAAAAAGCTGAGTGGTGGAAGTGTAGTAGAGTATCTTGCAAAGAGACTGAATGAAGTAGTACATGTACCATTCATGAGTACAAACAACATGGACAAGCCCCTGGATGGTGATACGGCTTGCTCTCTGTGTAGAGCGCCAACGCCTAGGGATCTCGCTCGACAGTTTACACTCAAGAAGTACCGTGATACACTGGCTGCTGCAGGCATTAATTTAGCCCAAGAAGTATTTCATCCCGATGTGCAGGGCGCTCCTGCTGATACTAGAATAGCCGAGGATGTTAGGAAGCTGCCAGTCTGCCCTCTCTGCTTCTATGAGGCAAGATATATGGCTAGTAGCGGTGTAATCCCTGGTAACTGGAGTACTGTAATCCATTACGGACCCTCGGTCGCATATGATCTTCTACAAGTTGCGAAGAAGGTTATAGCTCATAGAGGAGAGGTTAGGGTTTATGTTGACCCGCTGAGTGCTAGGCTCGTGGCTGCGCATGAATCACCATTTCTGAAAAAGAGTATTCTTGCCTGGGCATTTGAGTCATGGTACCTTGTAGGCGGAAGCTTGGCATTGACACGGAACCCCTTCACTCTCCCAACGCCAACCTCTAGGATAATCTATGTAGACAAGGCTGACGCTGTTATAGAGGCTATAGACTCGTTCATGATGGATTCATTGCGCAGGGCGAGCTGGACAAGAGACTATTGGGGAGAGGCCACTTACGCGGTTCGACGTGTAGCCTACCAACTGCTCCAACTATACGT
Source organism: Pyrodictiaceae archaeon (assembly GCA_027046265.1). Taxonomy (GTDB): domain Archaea; phylum Thermoproteota; class Thermoprotei_A; order Sulfolobales; family Pyrodictiaceae; genus QNYQ01. The sequence continues at coordinate 12,085 of JALTZF010000063.1, read as the reverse complement.
GGACTCGCTAGAAGAAGCACGCGTCCAGAAGAAGATCAGGCTACGCCCCTCGCTCAGAACACCAGTTTCTGCTCCCTCCCTCACAGTCCTAGCCCTATACACAGCTTCAAAGCTCAAATGAGGGGTTAGAAGTCTTGCCCGCACGAGTGGAGGTCCCCTCTTCAGAATGGGAGTATGTCTACCCGTTAAAGAAGATAGTAGAGTATATGAAGAACCATTCCAAGGACGCCTCTAGGCATGACGTCACACGCTGGTTAAGCATTATCGAGGACTACGTGTCACGCGACCTTGGCAGGTCAGCTGCTGTAGCGAGAGTCATGCAGGATTTTGAGAGACGTTTCGGGTTTAAGAACAACGAGGAGAGGGATCATGTGGCTGAGATGGTTAAGCATGTAGTAGAGAGGGTGTATGCATTAAAGCAAGGTGAGCCAGAAAAGGTGTCACAGTTCATTAAGACTCTGCGCCATGTGGTCTTGGGCATATTTTTCGGGTACATAGACCCAGTTCTAGTATCTTCTGAGTCCCAGTCTTAGCCTTAGTTTACAGTGTGTAAGAGGTGGGAATATGCCTAGCTTAAGTGAACTTGGGAAGTTATATCCGAATTCCGTCAAGGAGCTTGAAAGAGTTCTCGGTAGAGATAATATTGAAAGACTTGCAAACCATCTGCACATCTATGATGGGGCAGCGTCATCAGTCAAGCCTGTTGCAAAGCATGTAACCATTTACTGGGTTGGTAGGACAGCTGCAGAGGCTGTGATACGTACAGAGGGCGAGGACGACATTATAGTTACAAGGTTCCAGAAGGGCGACAAAAAGATTGCAGTACCTACACTAACATTCCGTAAGCAGAAGGCAGTACTGCTGAGAGGATTTATGGAGCTTACGAGGAGCCTATACAAGCAACATATTACAAGCCTCAAAAAGGACATATTTGAAAGCAAGGACTACGGCAAGCTGTATGGAAAGAACTACGATTTCCTCACCTCGTGCGGAATCTCTCCTGGGATCGAGGAGAGCCGCGGCGGGACAGGAGAGATGAGGTGTATGAAGTGTCCTGTAGACGTGTTAATGGGTGCTGTGACAGGGAGGGCTGTTGAGTACAACTTAGCTAGTAGAGTTATGGGTGACCCTGCTTTCGCTACGGAAGACCGGTATAGGCCGCGTACTGGTAATGCTGTCGACGAGGTAACATATACTACTGGCATGAAGGGCGTTAAGGCTGGTGGTACGGGTGCGCTTTATACTGAGAGAATAGTTGAGCCGGGTACCTTGTTCATAGGGAAGACAGTACTGTTCATGCCGTCTCCAGTAGAGCTACTCTATACCCTTTACTTGTTGACACGAGTAAACCGTTATGGTGCAAGAAGGACTATAATGGGTGTAATGGAACTACACCCAGTCGCCCTCGTTGGCGACATGTTTGAGACTGGTACAGCCTACGCTGCAACAGAGGAGTTACTAGGCGTCGATAGCCCGGGTAAGGCTAGGGAGAAGCTCTATAGTTATGTAGAGAGGGAGGCTAAGGCCTCTACTACGGCAGTACTGGTCGACTTGCGTGATAGGGAAGGAGAGATAAAGAAGTTGAGAATCAATAATGAAGACCTGTACCTAGAGCTTTGGAGGAATACTGCGAACTATGTGATGGGCATTAGTGAGTATGTCAGCCGCGGCAAGAAATCTTAAATGTGCTGCTGAGGGCAGGATAGCGTTGAGCACTGGACGCGCCCCCTATCTTTGTCTTTTGAGGCTAGAAGGCTACCTTACTTTTTCCTCGTCTGCCACACCCGTAGTAGTGGGTAGGGATCTCACTGTTACAGAGTATCGTCCGGCGCCAGTAATACACAATATAGCACTAACCTATGCCCTAGCAGGTCTCCCCCATGGGAGTCTAGGGTCAAGGGTAAACCCGCCACCATGGAAGACTAGGACCGAGCCTCCCCTCTACATGGTGGCTAGTGAGCTTAAGGAGAGGTTCTACGTGTATCCAGCTAAGCCTATCAGAGTAGTGCTTGAGAGGCAACTAGCGATAGCTGGTGGAGAGAAGCTGGTAAGTCTCCAAGCACAATTTAAGTCTATGTATCCGTGGAGGGTTCTTCACCAATACTATGCGCCGGGCTCCGAGTTTCTCACAACAGTACTAGCTGGACAACAGTGGAGGCCGCCGAGGGTTGTCAGGCTCGGAGCTAAGCGTTATGGAGTAGCGAGGGTAGAGTGTAGAGAGGCTGAAGCTTCCCCAGCGGGGCCCGGCTTCTCTGACCCAGTAAACCTTAATGATATCTTGTCGTGGGGCTTGAAGCCTCGCCGTGTCATAGTCCTCTTAGACCACAAGAACCCTACTGCGGGGAGGATAGTTAGAGCAGAGCTAGACAGTCTTTACGAGGTTAAGGCCAGGATGGGTAGGCATACGTACTCGATGCTTCTGCCTTTGCCGCCAGGTGTAGGGCATTGAGTCAGAGTGTTTTCGAGAAAGTCTTGCCTCCAGTCTACCTAAAGAAGGGAGACACTGTCATAGAGGGGCCAAACGCATCCATTCAGCTACGCAGGTTTCAGGACGAGGTGCTAGACTTCTTTCTCAGCAGTGCGCGCTCTCTCCTGCTTAAGGCTCCGACGGGTTCGGGTAAGACTCTCACAACACTCCTGCCCTTGGCTGCAAGAACGCTAGGTGGTAGAGAGTATTATGGTGTGCTAGCTGTTTACCCTACTAAAGCGCTTGTTGAAGATCAGTACTTGTCTGTTAGAATGATAGTTGAGAAGCTTGGAGGAGTCGTTGAGCACAGCGACAACTATGTTGTAGCAGAGCTTGATCTCACTGTTTACAGGAAAGGAAGATTAAGGAGTAAGAGGTGGCGTATAGCTCTAGCAAAGCTCACGAGAGAGAATGTTAGCTTACTTGCGAGCCTCCTAGGCGAGGAGGAGAGGCCGCGAAGGTATGTACTCAACAAGTTTGTTGAACGCCTAACCAGCGTGCACAACATAGAATATGTCGTAGTGTTTGCTGTGCCAGAGTATCCCTACCTTCTCTTGACGCGCATCTATAGCAATCCTAGAGCTTGGAAGCTTCTAGACAAGATCGTGACAGGAGAAGTGCTAGACATCTTGGAAGAATATGCACACAGAGACAAGGTTAGAGCACATAAGAAAGCTGTAGAACTCATGGGAGGCACATATCTTGGCAAGGTATTATACGATGTGCTTGCCTCGCTCGGCAACGTGTTCTTCATTGATGAATTCCACGTGTGGAAGGGCTTTGAGAAGCCTACCGTTGAGGCTATGGTATCAGCAATGTCTACCATCGCGAAAATACATCTCATCGATACAAGGTTCGTGTTCTCTTCGGCAACACCCTTAAAACTCTCCGAAGAAGTGAGAAAGAGTATCTCACCACTAGTTGAGGTTAAAGCGAAACCCTCCAGTAGTGGTGACACTATACGTGGGCCCACTAGACTGAGAATAGTCTCTGCAAGAGTTCGCGGTGGCGGCGCTAGCGCGTGGATGCAAACAGATAATTATCTTTCAGAACTCGTTGCAAACGAATACCCTAGCCTCCACTCGTCGAAGCGTTTTATGGTTATAGGGAGGAGAAACTATAATGTTGAAAAAGCAGCTGAGGTCTTCTATGAACTCACGAGTGCTAGGCCAGTAATAGTAACAGGAGTCAACCCTCCAGCCTGGGCTGACGGACGTGAAGTTCTAGCCAAGCTTAAAGATAGTGGTTTCCTGCCTCTCTTCGGGAACTTCGCAGTAGAGTTAGGCGTGGACTTGAGCAACATACGCTACGGCATAGTGACTGCTGCAACTCACGGCGAGCTTGTGCAAAGGATTGGCAGGATTGGTCGTGGTGATACTGAGAGCACTATAGTAGTACCAGTGCCACACCTGTACTTTAATGGTATAAAGACCGAGTTGGAACGTGCAAAAGACTATGTGGAAGCCCTGGAGGTTTTTGAAGAATACATGGATAAAGAGCTACCTGTTGAAGAGTGCTACGAGAGGTCTAGTTCACTCATAAAAATTGCCAAGCTAAGAATCTTGATGGCCCTCTCTGCGGTAGCTTTGTCTCTTGTGACTAGCGACAAGTATCAAGATAAGACCTATGAGGAGTTCATAAATAACTACCTCAACATTATAGGGGAGTTATGGGATCAAGTGGGCTATTGGCTGGTCACGAGGGTAGCTAGAACCGCACATACGTTGTTGACACTGGCAAGTTTCAGGCTAGGAGTCCAAGTTAAGTACAGTAGAAATGGTACTGAAGACTATGCGTCATTGAGTACCTTGTTGTCAAATTATGCTGTTACAATTGATGGTGATAAGCTTGTTGTGGAAGGGCTTGAGAAGGCGAGGCTACGTGACGTCTTTGTTGTTAGTAGTATGGCTTATGAGGACGAGTGGGAGCCTCTTTACGATAAGATACTTCCAGCGAGCCTTGTTGCCAGGCTAGGCAAACTTGAAGGATCCCTCTTAGCCGATATTCTTGCAATGATAGATGACCCCGTGTATGTTTCTGACCCAGATGACACTTGCATGGGAGTACTCAAGGTTTACGGTCAAGCAGTTGAGGTTAAGCCCGTGGCTGGAACGGGGCCCCTCGCTTACCTAGTACTCCTCTAGCCTAAGACAAGGTGGGCAGGGTGTACATCCTTGTCACCTATGATATCCACAGCGAGAAGCAGAGAAGAAGAGTACGGAGTCTACTACGAAAATACTCGTTCACTATGCTCGCATACTCAGTCTACATTGGGAAGGGAAACAGGGGAGTTGCAGAGCGCCTTGCTTCGAGAATCTCTAGACTGCTTAGCCCAGGCGATAGAGCGGCTCTCATCCTCCTACAAGATTTTCAATACGAGCTTCTCATGGACATTAGATTTGAACGTGTCACTATACGTGGAGAAGAGTACCGAGTCAAAGTATTCTACGGACGAAGCAGAAGGAGAGAAGATAGTAGAAGCACCAATGATAATACTAGACGAGTTAGAAGTATGCGAACAGAGAGCAAAAACCATACTGGAGACAGGGGCTACAGCAACTCTACCAGGAATGCTTGATGGCCGAGAAAAACACAAGTTAGCTAGGCTAAAGAAAATAGCAGCCATAGCAAGACGCTCACTTCATAGGAGAGACTTCAAGACAGTTTATACAGAGATTGAGAGCCCACTCCCACCATTATACACCGTAATTAGGGACAAGCGTGTAGTCCTACGGGGTAAACCAGACATTGTTCTCCTAGTCGAAACGCCTAGTAAGCAGTTAGCCATAGTAAACATTGAATACTCAACCTATACCACTGCACCAAGAACGGTAATCTATAGGCAAGCAATGTATGCTCATACACTCTACAAAGTATACGGTTTCCTCGTTGTCCCAGCTCTTCTAGTAGACGCTTCTAATAGGAGAGATGCATACATACTCGTCAAGAAGAATGAGCGTACCCTAGAGACCAAGCTACGTACCATGCTTACAAGACTCTCACACCTCAAAGAGAGCACGAGCGCTAGGCCAGCCAGGAGTAAGGAAGCCTGCCACACTTGTCCTCTCCCAATAAGGAATACGTGTCCACACTATGGTGCATAAGCAATGACTATACTCATAGTTGACGGCACGGCCAAGATATACCTGAGAGAAGGACTGGTAAGAATGTCGGATCACGAAGGTAACAAGGAGGATGAGCCCATAGCAAACTTAGAGTTACTCGTAGTTATTGGCAGGAGAATACTACTAACATCGGCTCTAGTACTCACCCTAGCATCAGCCAACATACCCATAGTATTCATAGATCCCAGGGGCGGGACGACAGCCACCCTCTACGACGTCATACAGGTAGGCCACACATCTATACGGATGGCGCAGTACCAGTGCATAGAAACTGAGCCATGCAGACTACGCGTTGCAAGAGAGTTTGTCAAGTCAAAACTTGCCGGGCTGAAAAACCTAGTACGCTACGAGCTGAAATACAGAAGCGAACTGAAAAACAGTGAAACAGAATACTTGATAAGCCGGATAGACACTGCACGAAGAAACGCCGACAACACAACAAGCATAGATGAGCTAAGAACAGTAGAAGCAGAAGGCTCCAAAGCAGCATGGACACTACTCACCAAGCTATTCCCGTCAGACTACAAGTTTACAGGCAGAAAACCCAGAGGCGGAGACACAATAAACAACGCCATAGACTTCACCTACGCACTCATCTACGGCATAACTACAAAAGCACTAGTAGCAGCAGGACTAGACCCCTACGCAGGCTTCATGCATACACACAGACCAGGAAGACACAGCCTCGTCTACGACTTCTCCGAGATATACAAACCTCTAGCAATACACGCTGTCCTACAAGCATCAAGAATACGGAGACTCAAAACATTCCGCTCCTCACGACGCCTAACACCACGCAGCATAGAAGCACTCACTAAACAACTCTACCACCGCCTTTATGTACTAACAGAGAAAACCTACAAACGCAAAAACATCTGGACCCATGTACTACAAGAAGCACGTCGCCTCCAGCAAGCTCTAGCCAAAAATCTACCCTACAAACCCTACATATATTCACCATAAATACATGCTGATGGTCGGAGTTGATGGGACGTTTGATGGTTTCTCTTTCTACACAACAAACCCCTTAAATACCGCAAGCAAACACCAAAACAACCCGAAGAACAGAAGAATCCAAAAGACACTGAAAATTGCCTAAGTTGCCAAAGGTGGGGAAGCTAGAGGAGAGGAGTGCTCCTGAAGAATCCAAAAGACACTGAAAAGACTATACCGTGGTGCTGGCCACCCAGCCAGGCCTCATAGCTCTATGGGCGAAGAATCCAAAAGACACTGAAAAATACAATATACCTTGGCCTAACACAAGAGGATTACGAAAGACTGATATTGAAGAATCCAAAAGACACTGAAAACGGGGGCTGTGGGCCTGGGTTTGTGACAGGTTTTTAACAGTTTGGGGCGAAGAATCCAAAAGACACTGAAAAAGACAGCGGAGAACCTTGTCCAGTACGCTGAGGAGTCTGTTCCACAGATGAAGAATCCAAAAGACACTGAAAGCCGCCTGTACGGCCCTTCGTACCACTCCTCAACCCAGTATGTCTCACCCTTCGAAGAATCCAAAAGACACTGAAAGGGGTCAGCAACTATAGGAAACCCCGAAGATGTGGCTAAATACTATCTCTGAAGAATCCAAAAGACACTGAAAGTTCAGCAAGGGGAGAGAGGAGCGTGCCAGGCGGGAGGAGCTAGAAAAGCTGAAGAATCCAAAAGACACTGAAAGACTGATGTCGGGATTGACAAGAAGCAAAAGATTGTTGAGTATGTGGTTCGAAGAATCCAAAAGACACTGAAAGTTTAGTAGTTGGTGTAAACAATTGAAGCTTGAAGAGATATTTGACAAAAACGAAGAATCCAAAAGACACTGAAAGTTCTTGGTTCTTCTTAGCAACATTAGCTCTGCTATGACTGCTCCGTCTAGAAGAATCCAAAAGACACTGAAAGTTATGATTTGTACCGTGTGAATCGCTACTTTAGGATTTCCAGGCATGAAGAATCCAAAAGACACTGAAAGATCCGCTCCATACCAAGTAGCAGCATTTCGTGGTACTCACACGGGATATGAAGAATCCAAAAGACACTGAAAGTCACAGTACGGCCACCTCGTGGAAAAAACAGAAGTCCTATACGATAACCTCGAAGAATCCAAAAGACACTGAAAGTACATGATAAGCACCGGTGACGCGCCAGCAGTAGCTGAGATGACCATGAGAAGAATCCAAAAGACACTGAAAGAAGGGCCGGAAACCGAAGCCCAAAGAGACGGACGACTATGCTCTATACTACGAAGAATCCAAAAGACACTGAAAGCTACCGGGATATTTGCTATGAATAGGTTTGACATACTCGAGCTGTGAAGAATCCAAAAGACACTGAAAGTGGTGGGTCCACAGTACCTACTACTGTCACTACTGGGTCTACTGTCATTGAAGAATCCAAAAGACACTGAAAGTTGTAACGTAGTCGTCAGCGTGGCCGAAGATAGCGTCCCTCGAAGAATCCAAAAGACACTGAAAGGTGAGCCCGCCTCTTCATATTCCTGTACTCCTCGTAGAGATCTGGGTCTGAAGAATCCAAAAGACACTGAAAGAGTCTCTCATGGCCCTCGAGTCGATCCCTATTGTTCACGGCTGCAAGCTGAAGAATCCAAAAGACACTGAAAGCTGTCACAAGAGTGCACCCAAGGTTGATGTTGTAAAGGTGGACTTTGACGAAGAATCCAAAAGACACTGAAAGAACCATAGACTCTGGGTGCCGCCGTAGCTCAGCCTGGTTGGAGCGCGAAGAATCCAAAAGACACTGAAAGGCGGCTGCTAGGATGTAGGCTCCTAGATCCATGGCTCTCACCCGCCTGGGAAGAATCCAAAAGACACTGAAAGATGAATGTGTATACTATATCACGTGTACTGATGTCTATAAAGTATTGCGAAGAATCCAAAAGACACTGAAAGACTATAAGGCTTATCGAGGATGGTGAGCCAACTCTGAGGCTCAGCTTTGAAGAATCCAAAAGACACTGAAACAATTGTGTCTAGTGTATTTATGTACATTGATTGGCTTATTCTTTGTTGTAGTTTGCGGGTAGTGGGGAAGTACATTATGGTTCGGCCAGTGTTTCTGCTTCCTTCTACTAAAATTTGCCGAGGTGTATGAAGGGGTCTGTTGCACATATTCCCTTGTACGTGTAGACTCTAGCCTCTTTTAGAGCAGACATCGGCAGTATGTGGTTACATTAGTTGTCTGTTGTGCTTTAAGTATTAGTCGTATTCTGATAAACCTATTAGTCTGTCTGATAATAGTTAGTTTCTGAAACGGTAGCTATCATGGCTAGGTTGCGGGCTAGGGTTAGGGTTGGTAGGCGTGGTGTCATAGTAATCCCTAAGAGTATTCGTGAGAGACTCGGGATAATAGAGGGTATGGTTTTAGAGCTTAGTGTTGAGGGTGACAGAATAGTCATTAAGGCTAGGGACTTGTGGGATGAGCTAAGGAAGCGTGGTAAAGGGCTCAGAGTAGATATTGAAGAAGCTGAAAGGGAGATTGACGAGGATGAAGAGCGTTGGGTAGAGAGGCTAGAGCAGTAGTAGTTGACACCTACGCTCTTATCGCTGACCTAACTGGCCAAGCAACACCGAAGGCCACAGAGATTCTAGAGGGGGTGAGGCTAGGAAACATTACAGGGATCCTGCACTACCTCATTATCTACGAACTCTCCTACCACTGGAGGAGAGGTAGGCTACCCTTTAGAGATGAGGAGGAGCTACTAGACTTCATTGACACGTATTTCACGGTTAAGGCTCTAGATAGTGTTATCGCGGTAAAAGCCTCAGAGATAAAGCTCCTTGGAGACCGATTACTAGCAAAAGCTGGGGACTCCAGGCTTCGCCGAAGAAAACTATCTGTAGCAGATGCAACAACAATAGCTGTAGCCAGAGTAGAGAATGCGCCTATAGTAACGGGTGACGCCGACTTATCCTATGTCGCGAGAAGCCTAGGCATAGACGTTATCTGGTAGTTCCAACAAAGAGTTTCCTCAAGGTACAACTCCTACATTAGATCCAGCAATCCTGCCTTGTGCCTGTGGAGTTCTCTCAAGGGATTTCTATTACTTCTCGACAGCCATTCTCCTCTGAACACTATACGTATGATAATTATTCCTAGCTCTTTTTCTTCACAATGTTAGAGATCCTAAGAGCCTAAGTACACACTCCTCTTATCTTATCCTAATAACTTTGGGTAACCTAACCTTCATTGGGTGTGGAGTAGAGAATAAGATTGTGTCTCTAAGCTTCTGCCATGAACGTTCTAGCTGTATTGCAGAGTTGCTCAAATACTGTAGGGCATACTGTTTAGTCCTTGGGTAATTTAGGCGAATCACGGTGCTAGGTTCTCTTCATACTAGCTATTGTCTAAGTGTGCAATAGGGCTTTGTGGTGAGAAGCAAGAGTGTGGATGGAGGTTAACCAGAATTGTGGCAAAGTCTACTAGGCGTTTATCTTTGTCTATTGCTGCTCTTGCTGCTTACTTAGTAGTCGTAGCCATCTCCAGGCAGGCAATGCCAAGACAGCTAATAGTGCTAGGGCTAGTAGTAATCGTATTGGCGTAAACGCTCCGCCGTTTCCACCAGCTTTAGCTGCAAGTACCTCTGGGTAGTCACTATAGAATGCCAGTACAGTAACACTTGTAGTCTCAATGTTTGGGTCTCCACGAGGCTCTAGGTTCTCGGTGTAATGTGTTACTATTCCACCCTTGCTTGAAACCATCCTCTCAACAATCTTGGGCATCCTCTTGTAAGCCTCATCCTCAACTCTAAGGGCCCGTGCTAGGAAGTAGTAGAGGCTGAGCTTGTATGTCTCATAGAGTCCAGCTTCTCTAAAAGCCTTGTCGGCGAAGCCGCTGCCATCTCACAAGCTGAGCACTTGGCCCCTAAGACTGGCTGCCCCGTCTCTATCCCCTCTACGGAGCTTTTCAAGAGCTGCCAACATGAGTAGATCAGCGTATTCGTGCCAGTCAGGGAGAGGCTCCCCACTAGGGATATCAGCCCTAATCTCTACTACCCTACTGTACACACTAGCGCGGTCGAGCACGAGGCGTTTGACTCTTTGGGGAGGGTACGGAATAGGCTCTAGCCAGAGTACCTCAAAACGGCCACTCTTCTCATGATCGTGTCTTCTGAGAAACTCTTGAACAGGATTGACCAGCTTGGAGCCGCATATCTCTAATGCGTGGAGTGCGAGGTAGTTAGTATTTGTGTAGCAGACATTAGCCTCAATCCTTGGTGACTCAACAAGACAGCCGATACCGGGGCTAAGCTCTACATAGAGACCGTCAAAGAGTCTACACAGATACCTCAGCTCCACATAACTCCCCCAAAACTAGATGCCAAGCTGTGCTATTTCCCAGTAGACTTGTATAAGGTATTAACTGTTATATGGTAACATGCAATAACAGCGGTTGCCCAGGCCTATTCTACACTTGTTCGATGGTAGGAGGAGTGGGAGAACATTATCGAAGAAATATCTTGAAATACGAGATTATAGCGAGTATTTAAGTTTACTCAGCCTTTAATCTAAAAGAGTTACTCCTTGGCTGCAACGTATTCTAATCTCCTAATGTTCTTTACACCGATTTTCCCGCGATTCTTGACTACTATGTGTTCTACTTCTCCTATCCTCTCAGCTCTCTCATCGTATACATACACTTTATCGTCGTCTTCGTCTTGTATTAGTATGTGCTTGCCGCTGCAAAACGGGAAGGTCTCAGATAAACCACATCCACAGACAACTATCCTGCTTCCATCTGCTAGCTCTATTTCAAGAGGCTTCTTATGTTTAAACACAAGTATACGGGGCATAATGGGCCCCCATAAGCGTTATGAGGGTTATTAAAAAAATACTGTTCTTCTTAGAGGCTTATGTTTTTAGAAACTTTGACACGTATGGGCTTTCTCCTGGGCTTCTCCTCCGGAAATGCCCACTAGGCTTACCTGTAAGTAGCTCTTCAAACCAGGCTTCATGCTCTATTTCCTCGTGGAGTATTGCTAGTGCTAAGTCGTAGGTACGTGGATCCTTCCCCTGGACATAGTTTATAATCTCTGTATAGACACCTACAGCACATCTCTCAGCTTCGAGCAATGTCTTTAGCAGGTTCTCTATTGTGGGATTACTTGGGAGTTTGGGATCACTACATGCTGCTAAGCTAGAAAATTCTCTTATATCATTAGGTAGCTCTCCGCCAAGTTCATAGATTCTTACTGCTAATGCTTCAAAGTGGTTGCGATCCTCAATTCTAGCATCTTCAACTATCTCTTTTATGGCTTCTCCTTCAAGTCCTGCTGCATGCATCCTAAGAATAGTATAGTAATAGTATGTTGTGAACTCTGCTGCTGCAGCTCTTACAAGCATGTCAACCAGCTTTTTACATCTACTCCAGCCCTCTCTATTAATTCTACATTTCTTCTTGCCAAAATAGACACCCGAAACTTGTATCTACTTCTTATTCGTATCTAATACTATTTAAAAGTAGTTTCACGATGCTCTAT
>JALTZF010000062.1 GCA_027046265.1 Pyrodictiaceae archaeon | reverse complement strand
AGCCCCAGCCGGCCCCATACCCCGCTCAGCCGTGGAGAGGCTCTTGAGGCGCGCTCTCCGCAACGGGGGCTGGAGGCTCCTCACCAGGGAGCAGCAAGCACTCCTCTACGCTGCAGCACACGCAGAAGCCAAGGTCTACCGTGCACCACAGCTCCTAAGCCTACTCCGCGCGATATGGGTTAGAGTAGAGCAGGCTACAGCCCGCGGCAAGGCGGTTGTGGCGGCGCTAGCCCACCTCGCAGCCCGGGGCACAGCCCTCCCAGTGAGTGCTGCCCGTAGGATGCTCAGCCGCCTAGTAGCGTTGGGGCTACAGTTGCTACACCACCCAATACTGGGGATGAGCGGCGCCTAAAGCTGCGGCCTCTGGGCGGGCGGCGCCGGGGAGGGGCAGGGTTGTCTGTTAGGGCTGGAGAAGCCTCCCTCCTAGAGAGGAGGGCTTTGGCCCTACTGGAGGAGGCTAGGGACGCGCTGGATAAGGGCTACTATGATGTGGCGTGCTTCCTTGCTGAGCAGGCAGCACAGCTCTACCTCAAGGCGGCGCTCTACAGGGTTGTCGGGGACTACCCTCGCACACATAGCCTCCGCAGGCTACTAGCAATACTTGCCCAGGCCCTGCCAGAGCACCACGGGGAGTTAGAGGCCCTGGCCAGGGAGAAGCGTAGGCTGATAGTACTCTTAGAAGACTCCTACTACACAGCCAGGTACACGCCGAGGCCCTACGAGCGAGAGGACGCACTAGACTGTCTCGAAGCGGCAGAAGCCCTTGTAGAGGCGGCCAAGAACCTTGCCGGGGAAGAGCAGGGTGGCGAGCAGGGCTAGGCACGAGTGGGGCCCCATCCTCTCCTTCCTACTGGAGAGGCGCAGGCTACTCATAGAGTGGAGGAGGCTCGTAGAGAGCCTAGCCTGCACGGCATCACGCCTAGCCCCGGGCTCGAGAGTCTACGCCGCCGGGAGCACCGCGAGGGGGGACTGGGTAGCAGCAAGCGACATAGACGTAGTAGTAGTACTCCCAGAAAACAAGCCCCTGAAGCCCAGAGAGAAAGCAGAGCTAGAAGAAGCCCTGCTAGAAGAGGCAAGAATACCAGTCGAGGCACCAGTAGAACTACACACCTACACGGCAGCCGAGTGGGCCAAGACGAGGCACAGGTACGAGCCCCTCATAGAAGTAGAATGCCCCCAAGGAGGATAACCCTCCCCTTGACCACACACAGCCTAGACGCTATCGCCGCTATACTGGCGGGCGGCGAGGGCAGGAGGTTCAGGCCCTACACCGACCTAATCCCCAAGCCCATGGTGCCAGTGGGCCCAGACGAGAAGCCATTGCTAGAACACATAGTATCCTGGCTAGCCAGGCACGGGCTAAGGAGGATAGTACTCCTCGTAGGGTACAGGTAGAGGCAGATAAGGAACTACTTCCGCGACGGAGGAGAATGGGGCGCCGAGATACAGTACAGCGTGGACACCCCAGACTACACCGGGACCGGGGGAGCACTCCTAAACGCCTACAAGAAAGGCCTACTCGGCCAAGGCACCGTGCTGGTATGGTACGGGGACATACTAGCCCCCCTAAACCCCCAAGACCTCCTGGCAAGACACTGGGAGTGGAGGGCAGACGCCACACTAGCAGTAGCGGACAGGTACCAGGTACCCGTAGGCATAGCAGAAGTAGACGAGGAAGGCAATATTGTGAGGCTAGAAGAGAAGCCCTGGCTCCCAGTAAAAGCCACCATCGGGGTACTAGCACTGGAAGCCAAAGCCCTAGCAGAGGCGGAGGAGGCTCTGGGCAAGAGCTTCGACATAATGGCACACCTAGTACCATGGATGATAAGGCGTGGGTTGAGGGTTAAAGCATACACCTACACCGGCCCCTGGTACGACCTCGGAAGCCTGGAAAGATACAACAAGCTAGACCACAACAAGATAAGAGAGTTCCTAGGCGGAGAGTAGCCTGTTGTGGCATGCTTATTAGAGTGTAGGGTGGGCCTAACTATACTGGTTTGTGGTGTACCAGTTGAGGCTTATTGTTGAGGGCTTCAAGTCTATAGTCCGGGCTGAGCTTGAAGTTAAGCCCTTAACAATACTTGTAGGTCCCCCGGATACAGGCAAGTCTAATCTCTTAGAGGCTCTTGGCCTCTTATCCTTCCTAGCTTATGGTGGGAGTGTAGAGGACTACTTCCGCTATTCTACCCTCTCAGCAGTCTTCAGCCTCCTGCCTGTCTCCCCCTCACGTGTAAGAGTGTTTTTGGATGGGCTTGCAGAAGTCTTCTTGGAGCAGAAGCCTGACCTCCAAGGCGTAGTAGCGAGCGCCTTTATTGGTGGTGGGGAAGCGTTTAGAGTAGAGTACAGCTTTGATGGTAGCCTTCTTGTCTGGCCTTCTCAGCCTGGCAGCTTTGTGTTCTCGACGCTTACACCACTACTCAACGTAAGGTTCTACAGGTTCCACACGTCTAGAGCAGGGCAGAGGCCTGGGCTAGGCTCTCTGGGCTTTGTGTTGAGGATGCTGGCGGAGGCTAGCCCTGAACTATACAGGGGGCTCACTAGCACTGTTCTATTGCCTCCACGAGGCTTAAACCTCTCAAACATCATTAGCCAGAATAGTGAGGCAAGACTGTTTGTCCAGTCCATACTGGAAGACTACGGCTACCGTGGCATTGTAACAATAAGAGTTCCATGGCCTCATGGCCCTGTAGTAGAGGCTCCACACGCAGTGCTCAGAGAATCTACTTATATCCCATTAGACCTCCTCTCAGACGGGCTCAAGGTATACACTGCTGTGGCTCTCGCGCTGACACAAAAACTCCCCAAGGACTTGGAGAAGCATGTAGGCTGGACTCCAGCCATTATAGCCCTTGAGGAGCCCGAGATCCACCTGTATCCCTACAAGATTGTAGACATGGCTAGGCTGATAGCATCTGTTGTACGGGGAGACAAAGGCGTACACGTAGTCCTCTCAACTCACAACATGCACATGGTGTCTACGCTACTCTCCAAGACCCCGAGGGACAGGGTAGCAGTCTACTATACGGGCAGGAGTAGAGAGACGGGAGAAACACTCTTCAAAGAACTTAAAGGCGATACGCTAGAAGAGCTCGTGGACGAGGGGCCAGGAGCCCTGCCAGCAATAGAGGAGGCAGAGTCTACTGTAGAGTCTTGAGCACTGTTCTAGCCCTAGTGCACGAGTGCGTAAACGACGGCATTATAGCTAGGCTCCTAGCCTCCATCCTAGAGAGAGCAGGGCTTAAGACTAGTAGGAGGCACGCTCTCGGCAAGGCAGAGGCGTTGAAGAGAGCAGAGAAAATGTGCATCCATAGTGCTGCCAGCACGTGTATAGCTGTTGTAGACTTGGATCCCGGCGCTCCCCTCCCCAGGGACTACCGGGGCCTAGAGCATTGCATGGAGGAGATAGCATACGGCATATACGCATGCAAGCACGGGAGCACACTAGTACTCGCCTTCAAAGACGACGTAGAAGACTGGCTCATAAAGCTATGCAGCCCCCAAACCCCACTATACACGCTGAAAACCAGCCACAAACTCTTCGAAAGAGAACTCAGGAACTGCGAAAAAGCCCTTAGAGAGCTAGAGATAGCAGCTGAGCACATAGAGCACATGGCTAAGCAGCAGACAAGACCACCCCAGCATGGCACCAACAAGCCGCACAACACAATTGAGGGCTAGAGAGGCTGAACCCATAGAACTCAATCTCACACCTAAAAGTTTGTCGGAGAGTGGATGACTACGTCGCTAGAGCCGGAGATGGCTGAGAAATTCAGGTTCTACAGTCTTCCCAGAGAGGAGAGGGAGAGAGTAGTCGAGGTGCTGAAAAGCATCCTAG
>JALTZF010000061.1 GCA_027046265.1 Pyrodictiaceae archaeon | reverse complement strand
CTCTTCGCGTATCCGGGCTCAAGTACCCTACATATGCGCGAGCCCTCAAAGTCTATCAGTACTTTATCGCCGAACAATCTTTTCAACGTATTTACACCCATTAGGTGGTAAGGACTTGAGGGGACATCTGCTATAAGAACTGGCTCCTCTACAGTAACGCCGCTTATAGAGATTCGGGCCACGCCCCGTGAGAGCTTAACTTTATCAATAGCTGTCTGAACTTCAGTACTTTTCTCAGCAGCTAGTGCAGCCCTCCTAACTTCAGTTGGTAGTACTGCTGTGTTAATGAGCGTAGTTGTAGCTCCGGTATCTAATAGGAAGTAGCCCATGTGGTCAACCTTGATCGTCTCAGGCTTGGCTAGCACTCTGAAAGAGCCACTCTGAAGCCCCGAGAGAAATGCTAGGAGTGCTAGGAAACCTATCCCCGGATTTGATGTCCATAAATTTAATAGGAACTCTGCTGCGTCATCGAGCCTAGCCTTTAGTCCATGGATATCAAGATAGGTTACATTCTCTACTGTTATCGTTTTTATGGTCGCCTTTACGAAGATAAGCCCACCCATACTGTAACCTTGCACACATTTGGGTAGAAGCCTCCTAAGCGCCTCTGCGAGAGTCTTGGCTCCTGTTACCTCAAGTGCTTTCTTATAAAGATTTGCCTCTACTGTGGCGACCCTATACCCCTTACGTACCATACTATCCACTCCTTCCGTAGTACAGTACTATACAGTACTTGTTAAATCTAGTGCTATATAATCCTATAAGGCTTGTGAAACAATGCGTGATGAAAGTAAGCTCGTTTACACACTAGATGTAGCCACAATTAATTCACAAGCTTTTCTACTCAAGTTACGATGATAGGATATCATGTATTCTCTCGTTAGTTTTTACAATATGTTGAAGAAAGGTCATTGTCTATTGACTTAAGCTTACAAAAGTATCTCATTGATCGTCGTCATGAAAGCTAAGGCTAGGTTGTACTTATAGCTACTGTCATTCAAGATAGGAACATTGCAATCGTGGGATACCACTAATGCCTATGAAGCTATGTCTATAAAGTTGTAATTTTAGCCAAAACCTGGCAGAAAACTACAAAATGGCAAAAGATTTTAGGCTTTTTAATTCAATCAACAAGTAGAAGCTCCGGAGAATTAAGAAGTGGTAAAAACGGTCAGTAGAAGCTAAGTTGTACATTATCTGAAATTGTGGCTAAAGTAATGTAGTCTGAATAACGTGATCGCTACGAGACGGTTATAATGCTCATAAGGTGTTTATATATCTTACTATATATCTCACGTGACTCCTCTGTCTCTATCTTTCCCTCAAGGAATTCTCTCAACGTCTGAAGCAACGCTGTCTTTTTGAAGAAGTCCAGTATACGACTTGCCAGATAGACTATAGCAATATCCTCGCTCAGAGAGAGTGGTGTCCACTTCTCGTCAGGATATCTTAGCAGGCTAATGTTTCTTTCGAAAAACCCGTGTAATGTCACGAGAGCCACATAGCTCGATAATAGATAGATTCCTCTAACAGCTCCTTCGACTATTTCCTCTAAGCGTCTTTTCACCATAGCCTCTATCCTAGCCCACTGGTCTCTATTCTTGCTGATCCCTCTAAGGCACGTCATAAACGCTTTCTGCAGCTTGCCGGGTAGAGAGGAAATTTCGATTGGTAGATGACTTACAGGATCATGCATTATTTGCGAAACCATATTTATGAAATCATCAATAGTACTACGCACGTTATCTTCTAACTGCCTCAGGGCCAAGCTACTAAGCTTATCAGCATAGCTATTAATCTTTCTGATCGTTTCCTCGATTCGTCCCTTGGTCTCAACGAATTTCTCCATTATTTCTGTAAATAGCTGTCTTACTTCATTGCACGCACATAGTATGTTGATGTTAGCAGGCTGAAATAGCCAGCCTTGCAACTGGTTCCTAAATTCTTCTACGAGATGCTCTGTCGCTATAGAGAGCCCGCGTCGGAGCACCTCATGACTCACACCGCGTTTAAGCTCCTCAATACTTAGTCTTGTCATAGCATACATTACGGCTTTCGCTGCCTTCTCTATTGCCTGCTGAAGCATAAATAGTGCTTGAGGATAGAGTTTATTCTCGAGAAGAACCTTAGAGGCCTCTAGGTCGATTTCAGCTACCTTTACGAATCTAATCGCCACATATACTTGGTCAGGCTTAAGCAAAGTGTATGAATTCTCTACAGACATGTGTACACCTCAGTCTTATACTTTTTCCGTTAATCTGCTATTTAATTATTCTATCACCATAACTGTTATCTTGCTTCTTTCTTTAGAATCTTAATAGCTCCTCTGACTACTGATTCACTTAAACATTGTTAAAATCTAAACTAGGTCAAAAACCTTAGAATTCCATAGCCTTCATTCTTGAATCTGATAATAAAATAGTTGAGTTGTATAGTTTAGTTACGTATGTGCCGTTTATATTAAGAGGAGCTTGTATAATTTGATATTCTCGTACAGATATTGCTACTACATAATTTATTTTAAGTAATGATGGTTTTATCTGGTGTTTTTGGTAATGCAAAATTATCCTATACAGGATGTATAATGTATTGCTTGTTGGTTATACTGTGTTGTATGCTGTTTATCTACGGTTCTTCTTATACGTGTGGTTAACTGTTTAGCGATAGTGTTAACAGGTGTTTAAGACATAGTAGGTGCTAAGGGTGTACTAGCATGGGTCAGGTCGTAGTGAGTGTCAGTGTCGACTGGGAGGGGTTTAGGAGGTACCTTGTCGAGGCGAGTTTGTCGCAGAGGTGGATAGAGGATCTGGTACGGTATGCAAGGCGTTACTATTGGCTCTTGTGGGAAGACCATAAGATTGTGAGCATGGAGTTCCGCAGGCTGAGGCCAGGCTCTAAGCGCAAGGTTGCCGCCGCGTTGGCCTGGCTTTCGAGGTTCCTTGGGGTTGAGGAGGAGTGGGCTGAGGCGAAGAAAAGGATTAGAGTCAGGTGGAGGAGGGAGCTACAGCAGCCCGTGCTGCTGGAGGAGAGTGTCGAGGACCTAATCAATAGGATTTCGTGCTGTGCGAGACTCCTCTCTCCCCCGCGCTTCAGGGTTTTCATAGCCTTCATGCTTGCAACCGGGTTGAGGCCCTCGGAGGCAGCCTACGCCTGGCGGAGATACTGGTCGCTTAGAAGGATTACTGGGCGGGGCGCAATAGTGCTGCAGCTAAACATGTCAAGAGCCACGAAGCACGCACTGCTAACCCTTGTACACCCCCTGGTAGATGATAGGGTTCCTAAGAGACCATCTATAGGCATGACGAATCTCCGCCAACGCTGGAACACAGTATGCGAAGCCCTGCACGGCAGGAGGATAAACCTGTACACTATGAGGAGGCTCCATGCAACCATACTCCTCAAAGCAGGGCTCAGAGAATGGGAAGTTGACCTGTTACAAGGCAGGCTAGAGGGGCTGACAAGGAGGCACTACATACTCTACAGCATAGACGACATCTGGCCAAGATACCTTAAAGCCCTCGAAAAGCCCCTCACCATGATCCTCACATAACCTGATACTACAGGGTCACGTTCTGCGGAGCCGGTGATCCGGGGTTCAAATCCCCGCGGGCCCGCCACTCTCTCCTTCATATCCTCTTTCCTTTCCCTCTTCCGCCTGGCAAGAGACTTGGAGTTAACTACGCTGTTTTCGAGCTTCTTGGCTACTTCTTCTGCTATGAGCCTAGAGAGCATGCGCAGAGACCGAAGCTTTATACCGCCTAGCCCCCACGCTTATAGAATAAAACCTTGACTATCTTTTCCACTAGATGTTTATGCTTCATGTACCTCCCCTTGTACTGGAACCGTGGGTTATGCTTCTTCTCACCATGTTTTCTCCCCCCTTGGACACTCTGTGCCCCCTACTTGTCAGGGCGAAGCTATCAGCTACTGGCGTGATGATGCAAGGATGAGCTAGTAGTCATGACTGCACATGGCCTCTGTCACATTAAGCTTTGGTGTTCTACCCAAAGAACCATGACTAATCTTGGTTCTATTTTATTCTCCTCATGTAGCGCTAGTATTATGAGCAGGAAGTCTCGCAAGCGGCGTCAACAGCCTTATATTCTCGATTTTTCTCTAGACATCGCTCCACGTCAGAGTACAGGGTTCTCCATGACGAAGCTTTTGTTGCTAGAGTTGAAGACCTACTGCGAAGAGGTCTCACAGTTTGAATTTACATTTGTTCTTCTACCTTTGGGTAGTTCAGTTTATAATGGATACGCATGCGAAGGCCAGGCTTCAGGGCTGTGGAATCTTGTTCAAACTTGTGGCGTGTCCATGTACTTTTTCTGGGCCAACCTATTCTTCAAGGTACAAGTATTCCTGCATAGTAGCCTTCCTCACTATATTGGGTGCGGAGTATATGTTGTTTAGGACTAGTCTTAGTTTATCTTCGTTGTCTACTAGGAATGTATAGGCCAAGTTTACTTGGCGTATAATGCCTTTCTCCTCTACTTGTAGGCTAGCGATTATCCTTGTGAGGGGCCCTTTTTTGAGTAGTATCCCTCTGAGTTTCGTGTACACGGTTCTGTAGTCTCCTTTAATGGCTCTTTCCCATTTTTCTTGGAATGAGGTAGCATACTTTATTTTGGCAGTTACATGTTTTAGAGGTTTTAGGTATTCTGCATATTGTTCCTCAAGTAGCTCTATGTCGCCACTGTATGCATAGACTTTGCCTATGGGCGTGTGTATGTAGACTATATAGCCTTGCCTCATGAGTTTCTGCATGTCAGCCCTGAGTCGTTGGGGAGGTATACCAGTTATTTGAGCTAGTGAGTCTAAAGTCATGGGGTTACCTTCAAGTATGGATATTATCTTGCTTCTTGTTGTGTGCTTCCATAGATACTCTACTGTCTCACGATCAAGAGGTACGTCAACGCCTATTTTCTTCGCAGCTTCAATTGCGTCAACAAAGCTGTCCACGTCGACAGTGTCTAGTGTCACTATGTATGCTACATACTTTGGAGGCCCTCTCTTCTCTTTGGCACGTAGTATTCTTCCATGTCTCTGGATGAAGCGGAGTGGGGATGCTGTGATACTCCACACTATGAGGAGGTCTGCTTCAGGAAGGTCTATGCCTTCTTCGCCAGCGGAAGTTGAGACTACTATTTTTGTATCTGGTTTTTTAGCTTTTGAGATAACTTGTTGTAACTCCTCACGCCTCATCCTCCCTCTTATCAGTGTGCACGTATACCCTTTACTGTTTGAGTCTTCACAGACATACTTTGCCACGATAACCCTGTCTATGAATACTATGGCTTTATTGAAGCCCTCATGGTCCGCGAGAATACGGTAGTAGGGTTCGAGTTTATGGCTTGGTCTGATCTCGGGGTTTTCTATGAGGTGTCTTATCTTCCTTAGCGCCTCTGCGAGCATTGTACTCCTATTCATACTATCCCTTAACGCTAGCGCGCCATCCCTTACGAGCCATCTTTTAGCATTTCCCAACGCGGCACGCAAAGAGGACGGGGCATCTGTGCGCAAGTACTCGAGTGCGTCGTAGAGCTCTTTCTCTGCATCGTTAAGTGTTGCTTCATAAACCTCTCCTATCCACTGAGGTATGTATGGGGCTACGCTAGGATCAGTCCAAGACCACTCTCTTATGGGGCCTATAGTCTTTTCGATTTCAGACCGTCGTGACCAAGGTATAAAGGCGGATAAGCCAAGCTTATATCTCGTCTTGCCAGCCAGCCTCTCCATCACCACTTTGTAGGCATCTTTTCCTGTTGTATGATGGCATTCATCAACTATAACAGCGTCAAACTCTCCCCTTACAATGTTCCAGTCAGCAAGCAGTATCTCCGGTGTTGCAACAATAATCTTGTTTTTCCATCTTTTTACGCGTTCACCTTTAGCTATGGCGCCATGAATGGCTTTAGCTTCTTTCTCACTAACAGATGTAATGTACCTAGCTATTTGTTCGACAAGAAACCTTGTAGGCTCTATAAATAGTACACGCTTAGCACGCTTCTCCTCGACAAGTCTTAACGCCCACAGTATGGCGACTAGAGTTTTCCCTGTACCTGTTGGCAGTACAACTACGCCTTGCCCTCTATTATAAGCCCACTCAGCTGCTTCAAGCTGGTACTTACGTGGTTTAAGCTTAAGCTTAGGCCATGACAATACTTGGTCTACACCCTTTAGACTCTAGACCTGGCACCAGCAATACTACTGTTGTAGGGTTTTATGTTACCTGAGGTGAGGAACTACTTCACTCATCACCTTAGCGTATAGCATTATAGTATCCTTATACTTTGTCTCTGGAGGCCCAGTATAGATTAGGTGCATGCGGAGTTCTTCGTGTTTTTCTCTAACTTCACTAACCATGAACCTTGCTAAGGCGCGCGCTAAAGGCTCCAGATCAGGATATCCTTTACCTAATGGTACACGTTTCTTCAGTATTCTTCTTCCAAGAGCAAATCCTACTACTTGCGAGAATCTTAGCGAGAAGAAGTGTGTGCTTAGCTTAAGGGCTTCATGGAGCACAGCTGTCCAGAACTCCTCTGTAGCCCTAGTATTAGCCTCTTCGAAACCGCCATGTTCAGCAGCCCCTGTTAGTAGCATCCATGCGTTTTCTAGCTGTACAGAAACTTGAACCCTATCACTACCAACAGACTCCATTATTGCTCGTACCTCCTCAAACGTGCCAAGCATACGCCTAGTATACGTGACTTCTAGTGTAACAATGATGTCAGGGACTTCACTTATAATCGCCTTCACAGTCTCAGCTGCCTGCTCTATGTCTCTATGATCCATCCATGCACGCCAGCCAAGGTGAAGATTGAATATCTCTGCCCCCGCTTCACGTGCGCTCTTGGCTGCTGCAATCAAAGCCTTCTTACTTCTCTCGTAGACATCCTTGATTGTTGAAACTGTGTTGTAGTAAGGTGCATGAGCCGTTACTGTTGTGAAGGCTTTGCTAGCTATGTCCCTATACTGCTGGAAGTACTCGGCACCCCTACTGCGGCGGGTAAAGTCGCGTGGTGGGATCTCGGTAAGCTTCATGCCAAGAGTAGCTGCTTTGACTAGGGTCGTAAGCCCGTTATATGTCCCCCAGTCGAATAGCAGCAAGTACTCGCTCACCTTTACTATATAGATGTAAATAGTGGGATTAAAAAGTGATGTGCGTGATCTACCCGGTTTGGAGGCAAGCCAGCACCTAGAATAGTCTTGAATGGTACTAATAACTCAAATGCCTCAGTAGAGACTCCACTGTGAGGGGTGTTAGGTTTCTTGTTAGCCTACTCTCTTGCCAACGAACTCCATGCCCTAGACGAGCTTGTACGCAGGCAAGTAGAGGATACAGAGCCTATTCTGGCTTCAACAGAGTGCATATATGTTATAGGTTCTGGGGACAGTTTTGCTGCAGCCTTGGCAGTTGAAGCTCTAAGTGGAGGGCGCGCTATCGCTCTTGACCCATATGACGTGGCTAGAAGCGGTATTCTCGAGAAAGGACTCTCTAGAGGATGCGTGCTCCTCGCCTTAAGTGTTGGCGGTAGAACCCGTGCTGTCGTTGAATCAGCAAGGTTTTACCGTGAGATAGGAGGCAGGGTGTATGCTGTCACAGCGAACCTTGAGTCTCCTCTTGCAAGATGGGCTGATTACATAGTAGAGCTCGTATATGGCGGACTAGCTGAAGGCATAGGTGCGGCAAGGCACGTTGTCATGCTTGCTGCACTGGCAAAAGCTGTTAGCGGTGAAAAGCCTCAAATTGTAGGAAGGAGCAGAGGTAACTGTTCATGGTTTCGTAGAGCAGAGATATTCGTAGGTTCTCTAGAGTCATTCTCTAGCGCGCTTTATGCCTCATTGAAACTCTACGAGGTTTATGGCTCCTCTGTACGTTTTGAGCGTTTCGAACAGTTTCTCCATGCACCAATATATAGCGTTCATAGTGTCACCTTGTTTGAGCCAGTGGATAACGAGGCTGCTTCACGCATAAAGCTCGCTGCACAAGCAATGAAAGAGACTGGCATGGAAGTACACGTTGTAGAAGCGGTCTCGTCTAATGGGTGGAGTAATGCTCTGTCGCAAGCTTACACCGTACTAGGATGCCTTTATGAAGCCGTTGTATCTGATGGTGTAAGTGAGCCAGCATATAGGAAGCATCGCGGCCTCAAGAAGTTTACTGAATTAATATACTATGTATAATGTTCTAGGTCTTTTGGCTAATGCTATGTATCTTCCTCAACATCGATTAAATCTATGGTTCTTCTAGCTTGATCTGTTGGCTGGCGGCCAAACACCTCCCATAATATTAGAGCTGCTGAGCGCGGCGGTATAATTCCGCGTTCTGTTATTATCATGCTTATGTACTCTGGTGGCGTTGCATCAAAAGCAGGGTTTCTCACCGCTACGCCAGGTATGGGCTCAGAGAGAACTTCACGTGGGTCTCTCTCTTCTATCTTCACGGGCTGGCCCATGATAGTGTAGGGGCTAAACTTGTACGTTTCAGCAGCAACAATAAAGGGTATACGGTGAGCATACGCTGACAGCGCTATCTGGCTTGTACCAATCTTGTTTATTAGGGCGCCATTAGCTGTAATTGTGTCAGCACCCACAATGACCTTTGTTATCTTCTTCTCACCAATAATTCTCAACACTGCTGAGTCTGGAACAAGGGTAATTGGTATACCCTCTTCTGCTAAGTGACGAGCTGTAATGTATCCTTGGTATCTTGGCCTTGTCTCGGTTGCATAGACTTCGAATCGCTTACCTTGTTTCCACGCTGTCCTCAGTATACTCTCTACCGCGCTACTATTGCAGTGAGTGAGTATCCTATCACCATTACTTATGAGTCTTGACCCTATTTCCCCTATGCGCGACACAGCTCGTTCAGAGTACTCGATGAACTCGCGTGCTTTCTCTATGACAGCCTTCCTAGCGTCTTCGAGGTGGGTAAACGTTGCACCTCTAAGGCTTCGCATGACGTATTGTACCGCGTTTGGCAAACTAACAGCTGTTGGGCGTGTTGATACTAGAACCCTAGCGACGTACTCCATGTATTCCATAAATACGCTTACGTTGTCGCCTTCGAATTTTTCAGCAGCTACCATTAACGCCTTTGCGGCTGCACGAGCTATCCTTCCTGCCCCCCTTATTTTCATCTCCTTTATGTCTCTAGCAATACTCAAGACCTCTTCTGGCACACGGTAACTTTTCGCAGTAGCCTGTGTCAAGTCCAGGTCTTCACCTCAGCTCCGGCACGTGTACATATGTATAGAGTTGTTTAGCAGAGTTAATTAGAGGCTCCCTAAATACTGCTAGTAACAAATTGACAGCAGACAACAATAAAAGGTGAATGTAACACTTGGAAGAAACCTTTGAAGGGTATGATCCCGTAGAGGTTTATGAACGTCTTGAACCAGTGGTTGCGCCTTATAGGGGAGGAGAGCAGTATAGGAGGTACTACCGGTTCCGGCGCGACAGGTGGTATGGCGGCATAGTCACAGGAGACGTTGTAGGCTGTAATCTCCGCTGCGGCTTCTGCTGGGCACACTACTTCACATGGGGAAACCCTTCCACGGGCAAACTCTATGACGCATCTCAGGTCGCTGAAACCCTTACTTCTCTTGCAAGAAAGTACCGTGTTAAGCAAGTACGTTTAAGTGGTGGCGAGCCAACACTCGGGTTTAACCACTTAATTAAAGTCATTGAATTAGTCACTAGCAAAGGATACCACTTTGTACTCGAGACGAACGGCGTAATTATAGGCTTAAGAGAGGAGTACGCTCACAAGCTGGCAAGTTTTCATGGGGCAGGGATAGAGGTTAGAGTATCAATAAAGGGGACAAGCCCCCAAGAATTCGCTCTAATAACCAGGGCAAAACCTTATGCTTGGAGCCTTCAAGTCAGGGCACTCAAGCTACTCGTTGACTATGGGCTTGAGCCTGGCGAAGAAGTGTATCCTGCTGTGATGCTAAGCTTTACCAATGACAAGGGGGTTACAAGGATTAAGCGTATACTCTCAGCAATCCATTCCAAGCTAGCCGAGAGCATAGACCCAGAATACGTCATATTATACCCTCATGTAGAGAAGCTCTTGAAAACCACTAGGCTAAAACCATTAAGAGCATACAAACCCAATGAGATCCCGCCAGAGCTAATCTAGCCATATACTCTACTTTAGCCTAATTTACTCTCTATAGAATGCCTCAAGCTCCCTATACAGCCTTCTACGCCAACCCTCAGTACCTAACCTACCATACACATACGATATTGTCTGGACTAGGCCAGCCCCAACACCAAAAACCTTTACGACCTGGCCTTGCAGACAGTAACTGTTAAGACTACACGTTTGACACCAAGGCCCTCTCTTAACACACTCCTCCTTTGAGCCCAGCCTTCCAGTAAAGCCCAGCTTGGACTTAACAAAGCACACAAAATGCCTATCACCAGGAGCGACCATTGAGGTAGCCCCGGTAAAGAGTAGTATTGCGTCGGCAGTCTTTGGTCCTACACCCTTTATACCGAGTAAGCGGCTCCTTGCTACGGATGGATCCAGTCTGTCTATTTCTGATACGATTTTAGACAGTATAGGGAGCACTTTGGCCAGAAGCCTAGGCTGGGGACTAGAGAACCTCTCTGCATTCAAAACAGCTTTTACAATAGACAAGTCGCCGCTTTGCTTATTTTCAAATATGAGTTTCAGCCATCTCCTAACATTACTTGCATACCTAGTATTAATTGAGAGTATTACTGCAGAAGAAACCAGTATCCTATCTACACTGTCCAAGGCGGCAGCGACTCTAAGCCCCGGATAGAGATGTAGGAGCCAACTATATCTTGAGGCTTTAAGGGATGTAGTACATTCATGCCAACACCATAGCCCACTAATGCCCCATAAGAGCTTGTATGAGCACCCTTCTCCTATGCAGCACAGCTTTTCTCCTAACTGAACCAGTGCATGGCGTGGCCCTATCCTTCT
Organism: Pyrodictiaceae archaeon; assembly: GCA_027046265.1. Taxonomy (GTDB): domain Archaea; phylum Thermoproteota; class Thermoprotei_A; order Sulfolobales; family Pyrodictiaceae; genus QNYQ01. The sequence continues at coordinate 5,702 of JALTZF010000061.1, read as the reverse complement.
CGCCCAACGCTTAGGCCCTACAAAGTTGTATATACTCGATAGAAAGCTGGGGTACATGCTTAAATCAAGATCATAGTTTTGCCCAACTCTTATACACTGCCTGGACATAGCGGCACCCAAATAGTAATCATGTGATCTCAGGGAGCGAGACAAGGAGGACTATGAAGCCTAGAGCTGCGACAAAGTAGCCTATCTTCTCGTTTAAGCGCTTAGCCAAGTATAGCATTGCACCTGCACTAAGTAGGCCAGCAAAAAGACTAGAAAACAATAACACTACAGTCAACTCCGATTGCAGCCCTAGACCAGCATAGAGTCCTGCAGCAAAAGTCACTGGGACTCCAAGCAGAATACTTGTTTTCACAGTATAGTAAGGTGATACTCCTAAGAGCAATAATGAGGCCATTGTAACTGCACTCCTAGACAGTCCTGGAAGGGCCGCCAGACCCTCAACAACGCCGACAATAGCTAGCTCCCATACACTAAGGCTCCAGGGTTCACGATAACCCGTGACATCTTTCCTCTTCGGTACAGTAACTAAGATAAAGCCAGTAATTACCAAGAGTAAGCCAAGCATAATGTTTATGTGACGTGCCTGCAACTCTAACGAGGCATTAATAAGTACGTACCCGATAGGTGCTGCAGAAAGAGTCGGCACCACTAGTACACGAAGCCACTTACCCGCTCTCACAACATCAAGAATCTCTCTCCAGACTAGAGGAATAGCAGATAGAGACGTGCCTAAGTGGGCTGCATAAGATCCAAGGAGAGCCAAGCCTTGTTCAACACCGAGGATTTTCATGTAGTACAATACTAGCTGTCCACTACTGCTAACGGGGAGCCACTCCAAGAGCCCTTGTAGTACACCTGCAATAATAGCAGCCCTATAGTCCAACATGCAATCCTCCAGCTACACAGCTAGTGTTAAGTCTTACGGGGTCTAAGCCACTTATCGAGTGTACCCTTGCTTTCGCCTTCCTTACTTTCCCTTGAAGCGCTGGTTCGTGTGTATTTCTTTAGCACTTTTTCTATGAAACGATCCCTGACGGGTTCGTAGACTTCCTTGTAGAATTTCTGTGGGTCACTTAGAACACTTCGGGGGAACTTCTTTAAGTACTCGAGGGCTGCATGCCAAGCATCACTAAACTTTATGCCCGCTTCTTCAAACTTGCGAGCTATATTCCTATCAAAGTCCTCGGGTCTCTGCTCAACACCCCCAATCACGTACCACCCTCTCGGGCTTACTTGTGCTTTTTCACCACCAACTTCATCCCATTTCAGCTCAGAATCAAGCACCTGGCGTTGTAGAGCATACCTTCTCGCCTCGCGCTGTAGAGCTATAGGCCTGCGGTGAGGCCCATAATACTTGGCCCACGCATAGAATATCGCTCTATTCAATCCCCAACTCTTTGCCTTCTCTAAGTCACCTCGCATCATGTAATACCTTGCAGCCTGCAACAATCCCATAACAGGAAAGCGCCCTGGTTCACGTAGTTCTCCAAGACTTAGCGCCTCTAGTGTAGGATGGGATGGGGTTTGTTCTGGCGCGGGCGATGGGACATACAACTTGGTTGCACGTGCACTCATTAGCTTTCTGGACTTAACCTTGCCAACACGCTGTAGCGCTCTAAAAGCTAGCTCGTCGGCTTCTCCTCTCCGAAAGCTTCTCCAGGCACTAGGATTGTGGTTAGGATTGTCTGGATTACTCCACTCAAGCGTGAAATCCTCAAGCTCGTTAGGCTTAAACGCTACAGCAACACGGTCAAGACTTCTATGTAAGCTTAGGGGGGCAGTAAACACTTTCTTAGGGGCAATAAGGTTTTCAACCTTGATTAAGCCCTTGCATTCGCGTATGACCTCAAGGAGTTGATGCTGAGTGGCCTCGAGAGCGTACTCAACGACAGCAAAAGTCACGTCTAAGGGGTGTGCATGGCTTAACACGTTACTGAAGGCGTTCTCGTTTATTCTGACATGTACCCCAGCCCCGCTCCAGAGGAGGTAGACACTCCCAACAACTCCTTGATCTTCAAGCCACTCAACTATTATCCTAGCAGCTTTCAGAGCACAAGGCCAGGCTTTCCCTATGATATCATCGTCAACTATGTCTATGTCTATAAAAGGTGTAACCCTACTAATGTTCAACTCATACAACTCCTCTACATCTCTCCTCGCATTCAACTGTTTGTAGACTTCTATAGTACCGTACCAAGTTCTAACACCTAGCGAGCTATACTCACGAATAGCAAGGACAACATCCCTCCAGTTATGAACCGTAAATGGCTTGTCTTTTCTCCACCTAACCCAACGCTTCCCGGGACCCTCAAGTGCAGCCCAGCGACCACGTAGGAATTCTGCAATCTCCTCAGCCACGTTTCTCTGCGAATAATACTCTAGCACACTCCTACCCAAGCCCTAAACCCCTTTAGTAGATCTAGCCACGGACAGACTAATTGGGGGCTTAGGCTCTACACTTATACGCGCCAAGACAACCATGATACTTAGAACCTAAAACAGCTAAGTAGGAACACACATAAGCTAGAGTCTCAGAGGGGAAGGTCTTGTTTCAAGGATTTGAACTCATTATAATCACCCTACTTGTCCTCATAATACTAGGCGCACTAGTAGTCCTAAAGACCATACTCTGTCTACACCCTAAAAGATGCAAGTAGGATATCCAAAAACAATACGAGAAACACTATGGCTGAACTGTGTAGACAATCAAGCTCTCTTTATGTATACCAGTATTTTCGATAACAACAAGGGTTAAAGGTTACCCTATAGAGACTATTCGTGAATGGTTACTAAGATTGACTAGTGTAGTTGTGCTGGTCGATAATAACTTAAAGCTAGACTTGAACGTCCGTAGCGAGTATATTAGCCCAGGTAGGGTAGCTGCAAGAACTCTTAGACTGATCAAAAACGGACATAAAGTACTCCTAGTCTATGATAATGCTTGGAAACTCTGGGCTACTGTTGCCCGCGAAGCCTGGATGCGCGGTGAAAACCATTTCCTCATCGACGCACTAGACCCCTACGAGGCTAAGCTTACAGGTGTAAGCCTCCAACAACTAGCCACGGCGCGTATAGCCTATTTGTCGCGTCTTCCCGCAGAACAAGCAGTATACGAGAAAATTGCATTAGATAAGAAAGAGGTCTCACGCCGCGCACTAATAGCGAGTGCTCTTATAGGCGCATCACTAGCTGCTGTAGAGAAGCCTGTCGAGAGCAACTTGTGCAGCGTACGCGGTATAGATAGGCTTTGCCAAGCTTGTCTAGAAGAGTGCAAGCACGGGTCATGCTCAGCAGCCATATGCCCCATAGAACTACTACTAGTACCATCGTATAGCCGTGAAGCACTACTCGACTACATAAAGATACTACAACCAAAAAGCCCAGGGTACGCTGCCTTCACGTCTCGGTGGGCTATTAGCCAGATACTCCAGAGACTAAGAGAACTAGAGGATAATTACATACATAGAATCTACTTTATACCACTAAACTGCCCATACATTGTTGGCTTGGAGGAGCTACTCGCAGTCCGTGCCCTAGGCCTTGAACCATTCATCATAAGCTCTGAGGAGGCACACAAAGACCCCTACTGCGCAAAAAGCCAGGAACCTTACACAGAGAAAGTACTGAGAGACTACAAGGACATAACAGGAGAAGAAGTACGCATCCTCAGACCCAGCGAGGCCATAGGAGAACTCGCAAAGCCACCAAGCACAGAGCCATTAAACCGGCCCCAAGACACCCTAAGCAAGAGCCTACGCATTCTAGCACTAAAAGAGGTAGAGAGAGCAACACATAGAACACCCATAGAGACCAGAACAATACTCATAGGCAAAATCGAAATAAACCCAGACAAATGCACCTTGTGTAGTGCATGCGTAAAGGCCTGCCCCACCAATGCACTCAAACTACTACACACACAAGAGAAAGAATCAATACTCTTCAAGCCAGCAAACTGTATAGCGTGCAACTATTGTGCAGAAATATGTCCAGAAAACGCCATAAAGACGAGACGGCAAGTACCCCCAGACCCGTACACATGGACCATGCTAGTAGAGGACAAAAACGAGCGCTGCCTCGCATGCGGCAAGCCACTAGCTCCCAGAAGACAACTTTCATCAATACTCGTAAAACTAAAAGAGAAAGGATTCAGTGAAGAGACTCTCATACCTATACTATTATGTGAAGAATGCAAAATAAAATACCAGCTAGGACTAATAACCATAGACAAAAACTACGCAAAAACAAAAATCAGAGAGCTCGTGACATAGATCATGAGAATAATTGTATATATAATTGCTTAAAGCTACCGCCTCTTTATCCGCTAGCGTGCAACATAAACAACACGAGCACTGTCAATAAGGATGCATTAAAAGTTAATGCTACCAAATCAAACTAAGATCCTAACAAGCCAGATAACACGACTGATATATTAGAGCGAAAATTACTTATTGCCCTCCTCCAAGCCTTAGAGAAATACTCTTAATTTTTTCTATACTACTCGTGATATTGTGAATTATAAGCCGAAACTCCAGTGTCCGAGTCAGAGATAGAGTTAGAGTAAAGTCAAGGAACATATTGTACTATATAGTTATCCTGCGATACTAGAGAAACAAAGGAAAATGAAAATACTAAAATACACAGATTAAATACTTGAAGGTAAGAGCATTAATCTTAAAGAGGGTCGATTTAATTCTTGGCACAAAGCGCTAAAGCAAAGAGTCTGCCTATAAAAGAAATCTTTGAGACGTTCTTGTTCCTTTTATTAGCAGATAGAAGAAGGACAGGACTATGGAGTAGAATAGTTCCTCCTGAAATAGCGGAAGCTTATGCGAAGAAAGAAAAGGATATAGTAATATCTTCGGGCAGCCTTTCTCTGACAGCTCTAGCTGTGGAAGGTCTCTACTACTGTTCTAAAGTGATGAGGAGCAAAGATCAAAGTGTTCTAAGATACCTCTTGGAGTATTATGCTTCAGATGAAGGAGGTTTAGGACTAATAGTTCCAGACCCCATCAGAGGACAACGTGTAGAGCCTAATCCAAGACATACAAGTTTTATCTTAAGAGTTGTATTTCTAGCAAATTATCCGATAGATGAAAAGGATTTATGTAAACATGTAAGATACCTTATAGTAACACAAAGCAAAGATGGAGGATGGGGTGTTACCCCCTCAACATCTGCAGACCCAGTTAATACCGCCATAGTCCTTAGCGTATTAGACTATGTGAATAAGTCTAATCATTGTATCCATATGAGACAGACATTAAGGGAGACAATTAAACAGGGGGTTTCTTACTTAGCAAGCCGATTTCACGAAGACAAAGGATGGAGTTCTACAGAACTCTTTCTAGATAATATAAGAGCAACTTCAGCAATTTTAACGCTATTTTATAGTCTACAAAATTATAATAAGGATCTCTACGAGAAAGCATTGCATATAATCAAAAACTATTTCAAAACAGAATGTCTTAATAACATAAACCCAGCCTTCATACCTCACTGTATTTGGGTCTTGAACGCCCTAGCTGAAAATGGACATGTCGAAACAAAAGAAATATTGGAATTTATCGAAAATATTATACAAGAGCATAACATAGTAGCATCAATATTAAGCAATAGCAATATCCAACTATTGGATATGATAATGTTTATTAGACTTTGTAAATATTTAAAAGAGCTAGATATTAATCTCAATG
>JALTZF010000060.1 GCA_027046265.1 Pyrodictiaceae archaeon | reverse complement strand
ATGAGTGGGTTGTCCAGGATACGAGCTACCTAGCTCACTATGGGGACGTGGAGGTCTCAGCACGCTTCCGGGGCTTCCGAGGGCTCATAGCCGAGGGGGAACTCTTCTGGTTAAGTGTACGTGGCCGTGGCACTGTGTGGGTCTCGAGTTATGGTGGCCTCAAGAAGCTTGAGGTCCGTGCGGGTGAGAGGATAGTAGTGGATAACTTTCACTTAGTAGCAATGCCCGCAAATACAGAGTATAGGGTACGCAAGTTTGGTGGCTGGAAAAGCTTCCTCCTTGGCGGCGAAGGGTTCATACTCGAGGTCTATGGGCCAACGATACTCTACTTGCAGACACGGATACTCCCGCCGCTAGCGCAGCTTTTAGCAAAGTACCTGCCGGGGAGGAGCAGTTGAGGTGTATGACTATTGCTTACAACAGCTAGGCTGGTCGAAGTGTATGAGGGGGCTATTACTGCGTCTAAGGGCTATAGCCTAGATGATACGGGTAGAGTCTACAGTTTCTGGTGGATGTACAGCCCGGGTACTCTACGCTTAAGTGTGTGCCGTGGAACAGTCGTAGAAGCCAAGCAGGAAGGAGACACTGTAAGCTATAGGGTTTTCTCATTCTCTGGGAACAATTGCTGGGAGGACAGGCTCGAGGAAAGACTATTGTTTATTCTAGGGCTAAGAGAGGACTATAGCTCTTTCCACAGGAAAGCCCTCCTAGACCCCCTGGCCTCATGTATACCCAGGCAACTTAGGGGCTTTAGGCTACGCGCAACAAGCCCGTGGGCAGCCCTCCTCACAGCTGTCTCACAGCAAAATGCGAGCTTTAAGCAGGGCTGGGGCATGCTCTACAAGCTCTATACTCGTGCTGGCCGCAGACTACAGGGTCCAGGTTGGGTCTACATTGAGCCCCCGGAGCCCCACCCAAGACTCTACGAAGCAGCAAGGAGCAGCGGCTACGGCTACCGTGCACACACCATTGCTAAGCTCGCAATGCTCGCCTCTAGGCTGGAAGAGGATAACCCAGAACTAGTAGAGGCAGCTAGGAGTGTGCGCGGCGTAGGCTCCTACACCTACAACCTCTCCCGTCTCCTCGCACTAAAAGACTACAATGCCCTACCCCTTGACCGCTGGCTACAGCGCCTAGCAGCAGAAGCCTACAACGTAGACCCGAGAGAGGCTGGCAAAGAGATAGCAAGAAGGTTCGAGGGGTGGAGGGGACTACTAGCACTAGCAGCAACAATATGTTTTGACGCAGAAGTCCTAAGCAGAGCCCTGGAGAGGCTGCGGCGTGGAGAGAACAGGGCAGGCCTAAGAAGTCCAAACCCGCTAGACTTATGGATGCACTATAGGGGCTAGCAGGCCTCTCCGAAGACTATGATGAGATCAGACCACTTAAACAAGGCTCTCTTGGTCTCTCCAGAAAGCCTCCTAAGCCTTTCAATGACAGTAGTGCTAACACCCATATCTTCCCACTCCCTGGCAACAGCTTCTATGTGTCTTCTGAACAGTTCTGGGGGCATGTAGGCTTTCCACTCTACAAACCCGAGCTTCTCAACCTTGAAACCCGCCTTCTCGACGACTTCAGCCCAATACTCAGCAGGCATATAGTCTTCAAACCCACCAATACTATGCATAGCCTCACGCCACAACACAGCATACTCCTCATATAGTCTAGACCCGTGAGGCGAAGGCTCTACAACAAGCACAGAACAAGCCGTCCTACGGGCCTCACTGAGAACTGCCACGTGGAGCCTCGGGTTTACCTCGTGGAGAGTAAAGTAGAAAACGACAATGCCCACAGCCTTATCGCGGAGAGGCAGGAGAGAGGCATCAGCAACAACAAAGTCAAGCACAGCACTATTATCTAGCCCCTCAAAACTAGAAGGGTCAACGTCAACGCCGACAACATAACCTAAACTATTCTCTGCCAAGTAGAGAGTTGAAAAGCCAACACCAACATCAACAACTACATGCACATCAAGCGGGTATGCTAGAGCTTCACGGATAACACGCTCAGCATCCTTCTCATAACTGTGCAACTAGCCCTACTCCCCTAACACTATGTAGAATCATGTAAATGTATGTAGCATAGAAGTCAGAGAGTGTGTTTTATCCCTTCTGAATCAATCCCACGGCCCTAAATACTGTCCATACGATTATCTGCTATTATCCGCTCCTGGTGTATGGACTCTGAAAATAGCCCATTAATAATATCAGAATTAGCTATTTGACGCACATGCTTCATAAGAAAACTAGAGAGTTTGTCTTGGCGGAGGTAAAGCCGTCCATTATCATCAGTGACAACGCCAATCCGGATAAGATAATCAATATAGCTTATCAAATCACTAACAGTCTTAGAGTGATTATGTCCAATTTTACTTAAAAGTCTTGGTATTAGTCTTTCAACTTCCTTTCTAGTAATACCTGGCTTCTTCAACAACAACGCAATAACCCAAAGTTCATTACGCACATTATACCCGTTATCCACGGGGAATCCCCGCTTCTCTACCCAGATACGGGTATCGTGGGGAATTTTAAGTGTGCATATCTATAGTATAGATTACTATTGAATATTATAAACCCTACGCTCTCATAATATTGTTGTAGAGCATAAGTATTACATTTAACTCTCTGTACTACCTATCCCTGCATTCTTTTCTTCTCAGATGTGCTCTATTTAGGTTGTAGCCATAATTTTTCGGCGCAAAACAATGCCTGAGATTATATAGTGTTGTTGTGCAGAAAAGAATTCTCCACTTCTCGGTTAGAAAGAATACTTTCTTACTTATTCTAAGGTCTACAAAGTTCAGCTCACTAATTCAGCTTAGACTATAGTATAGCCATATTCTATCTTACTAGAGGAACAATAACTTAGTCTTTAGAATGCATACTCCTCACATTTACATTCTTTACTACACTCTTCTGCTAGTTCTAATCATTGCTTCCTACATGACATTATGCTAAGCCTGTCATTGTCTTGCGGGTGTAGTATGTGTATTCGTGTTGGTTTACTATTTATGTGACGTGATGTGTTTATGGTATTACCGTTAACCACTACATCTCGGCTGTAGTGGTAAGTGTGCATATTGCCTAGTTTCATTCTTGTTATTGGAGGATGTTGTAGCGTGTTTGGCTCTGTGGGCACTACTGCTCATGGAGACTGGTTCATAGATCTCTTCACGGGAGAGGCAGAGAAGATTATAGAGCACTTAGCTATGCGCCTTACAAGAAGACAGCTCAACATTGAGTCTTACTGGTGGGTTCCCGGGCTCCCATCAACAGATAGTGGTGCTTCTACTGTAGCAGCTGTTGATGGTGGTGGTGGCATTATACCACTAGCTGGTGGTGGTGCCCTCTATGTAGCTCGTGCTTACGGCTATGTTGAAGGACTTGAGCCTGAGAGACTGCTAGAGCTAAGATTCTATGGTGCACGGGACACCCGCGTTCTTGACGCGCTGCGTAACTGGGTAGAGCATCGTGTTGCTGTAAGGCTTGCACTCCGCCTCCCGCCAGGGAGTATTCTCTTGATGGACGGTAGTCTCTGGGCGACAATAACATCTTCTCTCCAGGCACTAGCTAAGCTGGCTCGCGGTACAGTGCATAGCCTTGGGGGAGTATACTCAGCATTGTTGAGTGCCTATACCCTAGCTGAAATTGTGGAGCTTGTCGGGGTTACGGAGAAGCAGGGAGTGCTACTTGCATACGTGTCTAAAGACCATAGCTATCGTGCCTTCAAAGAAAAAATACTGCTAGAACACGTTGCCAAGGCTGTGCCTAGCCTAGAAAAAGTCATAGAGAGCGCGATAGAGTGGTACCCGCTAAGCAATAGAGATATGCTCCTTGAAGCCCGTAGACTAGTACCCGAAGCCTACAAGGCAGCCTATGACGCAGCCTTGGACCCGAGCTACCGTGATACAGCATTCCTACAAGATAGTATAGGGTCATCGCTAGGCTATACATGGCAGTTAACTCTGCCACCGCCAAGAGGAATGTCGCAAATACTAATGAAGGGTGGCCCACGCGGCCTTGCAGAGAGGGCAGCAGAGAAGACAAGACAACTAATACCAGGAGAACCCGAAGTAGCTGAAATGGAGTCCCTGGCAGAACGGCTACCCCAGATAATAGATAGCCTACCCGGAGTGAGAATGCAGTACATACGCTTCAACCCTCACGACGCACCAATACTTGTAGAACAACCAGAGCCTACAACAACATATCACGCGCCAGGCCGGGTGCTAGTAGAGCCAGACACAAAGAATACTGGGCTAATAGCACAGCTAGCCAAACACTATGCAGGACCAGAATACTACAACATACCGCTCATAGCAGCACACATAAACGCAACACTACACACAACACAGCTAGAAGCCTACACCCGCCTCCTAGAACAACTAGCAGCAACACGAGGACTAAAACTAGCCACAACACGTAGAACAAGAATAGCGGCCAAGACCAAGAAGAAGAGACGCAAAAAACACTTATTCGCATAGTCCGCGCTTAATACCTGGCTTCATTATACACTAACTCTTTGCTTGTACAGTAGCAGTAAACACATTCCCATTCTTCGTATAGACTCTCACAGTATATGTAGTGCCTGCAGTAGCGCCAGTAATAGTACATGTTATAGTAGTGTCAGCACCAGCGTTTATGGTGGTTGGTGATGGACTCGCACAGTCGCCTAGGCCTACTACTTCTATCCTATATATTGTTACATCACTACCCTTATTGACTACGTGGAGACTGAGCTGATCATTGTTTACATCTATGTAGCTGTCTGGCATTATTTGTAGTTGCTCTGTCCCACCCACGCTTGCCCCGAATAAACCAGTAATCCAGCCAATCACAGCTACAGCAACAGCAATAGTGACAGCCAAAATGATAATAGTGGCTATGACTGGGCTAATACCACGCATTAGAGCCTACACCCCATACGAGTGGGTGGGATTATTTTCTCCGAGCTTGGTGAGAGTTAGGTCAAAGTATTATAAGAATTTTCCCGGAGGTTGTAGGAGATGAGGGTGTTACCTTTTCCTCTTAGGTTCTGGGTGGCCTCTAAGGCTGTTGGCTTGATGCTAGTTGTCACTTAGTGTATTTTAGTCTAAATGGCTTTAATGCTCTTTCTGCTCTTCTCTTAGCATGCTCAGAAGCTTGTTGTACTCATTCTTTTTCATACCCCAGTACATCCCCTCCCCTGGGAATAGGCCTTCACGCACTTCTCGTGCATAGTCCAAGACTGCTTTCCGTATTATATCGGAGAGGTTTGTGTACTGTTTAGAGAATGGTGGAGGGCTGGGTGTTAGGCCTAGTACGTCGTGTACTACTAGTACTTGGCCATCACAGTATGGGCCGCTGCCAATACATATTGTCGGTATAGTGAGCTTCTCTGTTATCGTCTTGGCTACCTCCCACGCAGTAAACTCTATAACTACAGCAAAGGCCCCCTCCTCTTCTGCTGTAACTGCTTCACGGATAACCTCTAATGCCTCACTAGCAGTCTTCCCCATCAGCCTGTAGCCTCCTAGTAGCTTGTAGCGCTGAGGAGTAAGCCCCACATGCGCCATTACTGGTATTCCTGCCCTCCTCAGTGCCCTTATGACATCTCCATAGCTCTCTCCTCCCCCTTCAATCTTGACTGCATCAGCCCCAGCTGCAAGTAGTCTACCTGCATTATGTACTGCCTCACTTACTGAAGCCTCGTAACTCATAAAGGGCATGTCGCCAACAATCATGGCTCGTGGCTCTGCCCTTGCAACAGCTGCTACGTGGCGAACCATGTCATCTATTGTTACTTGTAGAGTCGAGCTATACCCCAGCAATACCATACCGAGACTATCGCCGACAAGGATAACATCGACACCAGCCTCATCCACTAGTCTCGCCATTATAGTGTCATAAGCTGTAATCATCACTATACGCTCACGCTTCTCCTTCTTCTCTAGGAGCGTCTTCACGGTAACCCTTCCGGAGGCCAAGACCTTTACGCCCCAAGAGCATACTAGAGAAACCTAATCCAGCCCCTAAAACAATAGCCCGGCTCCTACTAGGGTTCTAGTACTAGTTTTTCTTTTGAGAGTTCTTGTAGCCTCTTTGCAATGTACTCTAGGGCTTCTGCGAGAACCCTATTATTATCATACCGTTCAAGTATGTCTTCTAGCTCCTCTTTGCTGAGCCCTTTCATCTCTCTAGCCATCTTGGCCATGAGGGGTAGGGCGCGGACAACATTGTCTACGATCGTTATGTTTGCTGTACGTGCTGTTCTACTCAGGGGGTTAAGGTCTATAGCTATAACCTTCTTCCCCATCCTACGCAGAGCCATAGTCCGGTCGCCATCCTCTAACGCTACGAGCACGACATCGGCAGAGTATATGCCATGAGGACTAGTCATCCCTCGAGGATGCTCTAGGCCTGGAATCCTAGCAGTAGCATCATCAACCCCGAGCACCTCACGTGCACCGCAAGCCCGGAGCAGCTCTCCTATCCTCCTAGCCCTCTCCTCAGTCCTATAGAACAAGTTGACCTCTATACGGGCACCAGTAGCCTCAGCAAGCTCGACAACAGCCCTCCCTGCTAGGGCAGCAGTGTTACCATTAACAGACAAGACTGGGTGCTTGGCCAGGAGCAGAGCGGCAACAGCAGCCCTCATAGCCTCTACAGCAAACTCTCTTGTCTCCTCGCCTAGGAGGTAGTCGAAGCACTCGCCACGACCATGAGCAATAAGGCCCTCAGCAACCACTACTCCACGTCTAAAACCCTCGACAAGCCTCTCGCGAAGCACGAGACTAAGATACCGAGGATGATTACGCGGAACAGCTTCGAACTCCAACTCACTAATACAGGGAATATCCCTGCTCAAATCCCAACCCTCAAAGAGCCAGGGCAACCACTCTCTTGAAGAAGCATAGAAACCCTATTATCAAGTACGCAGAACAAGAAACACAGAATATTCGTGTATACACTAACACTGTTAATACCAGAAAACGAAGAAAGCCATGGGTCTCCCCGTGAGAAACAGCAGATTAGCTAATAACACAGTCAGCGCACAACTCTATACTGCGGAGTAGAAGGGGGATCGCATAACATGCGTGGCATTAGCCCAGTCATAGCCACTATCATTATCCTAGCTGTAACTATCGCCATAGCAGTCGCTGTTATAGGATGGATAACAGGACTATTCGGGGCAAGCGTGGGCGGGACAGAACAACTACAAATAATGCCAGACAGCTACATAAATGCTTCAAGCAACGTACTACACCTGCACATAGTCAACAAGGGAAGCGACGTAACAATATACAAGATAGAAATAGTAGGCCTATACACTGTAACTGAAGGTGACACAAACTCCTACTACTTGCTAAGTACAGCAGGAGATGTAACCGACACTAGCACACAGCCAGGAGACGCTGTTAATACCCAGTGGACAACAAATAATCCGCTAGTCATAAATGCAGGTAGCGACGTGTGGGTTCTAGCCAAGAATACTGGCGCAACAACAACCGCAACAAGTGGAACAATGTATACTGTTAGGGTATATACAAAGGCTGGTAACGTGTTTACTGCAACTGTACAGGCTGTAAGCAAGTAGCTTTATAGCCTCTAAGCAGCCTAAAGGCGTCTTTATCATAGCACTACAATGGCTCAAAATCTAGGGTTTTTTCTTGGCTACTGTTATTATCCTTGTTAGGCTTCCGTGCACTCTCATGTAGTGTAGTTCTAGTAGTTTCAAGCCGCTATTCTCAATGTATTCCTCTACTTTGTCTTCTGCCCAGTGTGGTGCTGCAAAGGCTATGTACGAGTCTCTCTTCAGTACTCGTGCTGCCTCTGTAATGAAGTCTTCTAGTAGTTCTCTTAGCTGCCTACCCCTTAGTGAGACGCTCCTACCGTAGGGTGGGTCTGTGCCTATACTCTGCACAGACTCGTCTCTTAGTGGGATTCTTGCCGAGTCCCATTGGGCTACTGTGAGGATATTCTCGTTGCCCGGATACGCCTTGAGGTTCTTGCTGGCTCCTTTGGCTAGCCTCCCTGCTAGTTCACCGCATATGCTTGGTATGCCTATGGTCTGTGCTTCTAGGGGGAAGCCTCCTGTCCCACAGAAGGGGTCCAAGTAGGGTCCTGGGGGTCTTGCACGGGAAAGGTTAACAAAAAGCCTCGCTAATCTGGGGTCTAGGCTTCCAGGGTGGAAGAAAGGCCTTTTCTGCGGCTTGTGGGACTCTAGTAGCTTGTCAGGCTTCTCGTCCTCTAACAGTCCTACAACTGTTGCGCCAAGTGACACTATGACTCTCATTCTCTTCGTGTAGTCTCTCGGTGTTGTCTTTGCGCCACATTTCTCTAGGCTTGGAGCAATATGCTCGGCTATGATTTTTGCAGCATTATTTGGTACTGTCTCCTTAGCATAGCCTCTAAGCCGTAGTAGCTCAATCCTCACACGGTCTCCTTCAGCTATGTAGCTGCACAAGTCGCTAGAGAGTAAGCCATCAATAATACTACTTATCTCCGCTTCTGTAACCGTGATCACCTGCCCAGTTTCATGTACTAATCCTGCCCTAGAAGCTACACCTCTCGAAGACGTAGAGGATGAAGTGTAGAGGACTAAGAGGTCGAGCTCCCCTATTATACGGTACTTCTGCCCTAGAGCCTCTAGAATCCCCCTTAGCTCGGCGAGAGGCAGTGTTGGATGCAGGCCACTTAGAATAGCATAGAACATTTTTGGCCCTCGTCACTGTCAAGGCCTAGCCTGGTACTCCTCAACATACCATGCTCAACCATGCTTAAAATCTTTCCTTGAAGCCTGGTTTGACAAGTCCTCTTCAAACCTTAGAGATAACCGCTACCCCCCACTCATTTAGCCACGGTGCAAAATTTCATGAGGAGAACTGTTTCCGTGTTGTGGCGGGCAACAATAGTAGTCCTAGCCCTGTCTATCTACCTATTGACCCTCTTGTCGCCACTGGCTAGGGCTAGTAGCGGTATAGACTGGGTATTCATGGTGTACATGTCTGGCGATAACGACCTTGAGCCCCAGGCACTAATGGATCTCGAAGAACTTGAACAAGTTGGCTCGAGTGATCGTGTGGTATTTGTGGTGTATATCGATAGAAGCCCTAAAAACTATGAAAGTGCAGAGTATCTTCCTGACTTGAGTGCTTACGGTGAATGGGATGATTCACGTGTATACCTGGTAAAGAAGCATCCAGAACCAGGTATTGGATCAGAGATCTTGTCTCAGCCTGGAGAAGTTAATAGTGGTGATCCACAAGTACTAGCCGATTTTGTTGCCTATGTCCACATGAAGTTTAAGGCTAAGCATTATGCTTTAATCTTATGGAATCATGGGAGTGGAGTTGACGTAGCTGTAGATGAGACAGACCGTGACGTCATAACTCTTGATGAGCTTAGAGAGGTACTCGATGCGCTGGCGAGGGCTGGCATACACATAGACTTAGTAGGGTTTGATGCCTGTCTAATGTCGACTGTTGAGAGTATGTATGCTGTAGCAGACTATGTCGACTACATTGTTGCCTCTATAGAGAATGAGCCTAACCCTGGATGGTATTACACCCCTATAGCTCTAGAACTAGTACGAAATCCTAGCATGAGCCCAGAGGAACTGGCAAAAATCATAGTTAGAAGCTACCAAGACTTCTATGAGAAGGAAGGGTATAATGCTGCAACACTAGCAGCATTCAGTCTGCAGGAGGTGTCCAGTAAGGAGATCGAAGAGGCTGTTAAGAGTCTTGCAGATTTCGCGTCTAAGAACCCACAGGTAGTTAGGAATGTTAGGGAGCAAGTTCAAGAGCATGGTGTACAGGAAGGCATAGGCGGAGTTACTGTAGACTACATACAGCTCATCAATCTACTGGAACAGAAGGGCTTGTCGGGCAAGGCAGTAGATTTTGCTAGAAAACTAGAGGTAGCAAGGGTGGTGTCATATGCGGGGGAGGCGTTTAGGGGGAGTAGTGGTGTAGGAATATTCTTTCCACGAGTAAACCTCAACAAGTTCTACACGTCAGTATCAAGCCTTCCGAAGATAACTGGGTGGGATAAAGCTTTACTGAAGATTGTTGATATATCTCCAGAGATAAGCCAGCAACCAGTTGTTGAGGCTGAAGTCCAGGCGGGTATTCCAGGTGGGGAAGGTGGTGTTGGGGGCGGGGCTGAGACTTATGGTTTCTTGGCGTCTGCAGGCCACTTCGACGTTGATGGGCGTCCTGGAGAAGAGGTAATGGTGATAGTGAACACCTACACAGACAAAGGCATGGCTTCACAACTCATAGTAGTAAGCCTTGAGGGGAGTAGCCTCAAGACAGTCACGAACAAGATCATAGACGTGGGATCAAACGAGGGGGACGAGCTTTATACTATAACTACACTTGAAGCTGATGTAGATAATGATGGGAAGAGTGAGCTTGTAGTATTAGACCAATTATACGTTGATGGTATGATTCCTCAGGCTCGTGTGCTTGTAGTAGAGCCTGTCAATGGTAAAGTGTTAGACTATGTTTCAATAGATGAGTTTGCGGTGGGTGGGGGCGGTGTAGGCGATGTTAATGGTGATGGTAAGCCTGAGCTTGTTGTCGTAGGGACAGCTTACAATATAGGCGAGTATGGTTACGTAGAGAGTTCAAAGGCGCAAGTCTTTGTTGCAAGTCTGCCTAGCCTTGAACTCTTAGACCAGTTCTCTTTGGGGTCAAGGAGGGCAGTATTTATCGAGGGCTCCTCTCTGGCCTTAGCAGACATTAATGGTGATGGCGTCGATGAAATGTTTATATCAACAATAAAGTATGATGACCAGTATAACCACTTATCGGACTTAGACGAAGTAGTGATAATAGGCTATAGGGGTGGAGATAAGGAGGTTCTAGGCTCTATAAAGGCTTCAGTTTATGATATGGATGCAGGCGATGTTGATGGTGATGGGCTGCCAGAGCTTATCCTAGCAAGTGTGCTTAGCCCCAAGATTGCTATAGTTAAGGTGGCTGGAAGAGATGCTGGCAAGGTTTTAGCCGAGATAGACTTCTCAAACACAAAATACGATTATGCTGGTGGTGTAAGCATATTCGATCTCGACGGCGATAAGGTTAATGAGGTTGTGATAATTCTCGTAGACGTAGACGAGTATGGCTACCCTCAAGAAGCTGGGATGCGTGTTATTAGTGTTGCGGGCCAGGTCAAGCTTGAGTATAGTGCTGACGACCTACTCTACGGCGATAACATAAGGATACCGATGGCTGTAGACATGAACGGGGACAATAAGCCAGAAATGGTCTACATAGCACTAGATGCAGGCATTATCTCTCTTTCACTCCACGAGATAGAAAACTATGTAGAGACTACTGGCGGAGTTCAAGGAGTAGTGCTAGGTGAAAACAATGAGCCTATTAGTGGTGCAAAAGTAATAATTCATGTCCCAAGACAGGAAGCAGCTTATTACACTAAAACAGGCCCCGATGGGTCATTCCGTTTTGACAACGTCCCAGCGAGTACTTATGAGCTAATAGTAATCCATGGCGAGCAAGTAGCCTACATGGATATCGTAGTAAGGCCAGGCGAGTATACTAATGTAACAGTTAGACTTGGCAGCCAAGAAGCCGCTAGTAGCGAGCAAGGCCAGTCCGAAGAGGCACAAACCACGACGACTCAGCAACAGGAAACAACTATGACAACAACTACTAGCACACCAACACCGCAACCATCCACAACGACAACGACTACAACACTACAGCATAGTGAGACAACACAAGCCCACACCGAGAATGGCCAGGGCCAACAAACTATAACTACAACAACTACGACTACAGTCACAGTCGTAACAACTACTGCAACTAGTGAAGGAGAACAAACAGAAACTAGTACTACTAGTACTCCTCAAGCTACTCAAACTAGTACACAACAAGTAACAAGCAGAGAAGAGGAAGCCACAACACCTGAGCCCCAGCTAAATATCTCCATCCCCCCAATACAGATAGTGAACACAACATCAACTCCCTCTAAGACCACAACAAGCCTAACCACACAATCCACAACACAGACTAAAACACTGAAAACCTCACTGCTGCAAACGCAGGGAGAAGGTAAGGCTACGAGTACACCGCTATACTTCTACGTCGCACCAGGCATAATTATTGGCCTAGCAATAGCCTATGTAGCCTTAAAGAAGAAGTCTACATCCCCGCCATGGCCTCCTCCACCGCCACCCACATGACACAGATTCTTTTTATTCCTCAATAATACCCAGGCATGATGCATGATTGGTGTGTCCCATGTCTGGTCAAGGTTATAGGAGGCTTATAGGCCTAGAAGTATACGACTTGGATGCACAACGCGTAGGAGTAGTAAGGGATATTGGGTTTGATTTTAGTGGAGAAGGAAGAGTCAATATTTACCTCATAGTTGAAACTACCTCAAAAATAATAGCGGTACCCGTTGAGTCAGTGAAAGCCGCCAAGGACATAGTTCTCCTTAGAGAAGGCTATGAGGCGAATGTAAAGGAGCAAGGCTTAGTGGAGGCTAGAGATGATCTCGGTAGAGCGAGAAGCCCAGAAGTAGGCCGGAGTGTTGTAACAACTATACAGTCTTTAGCCATGGAAGAAAGGGATACTAGCCCTGCAGCGTCTTCAGTGCATGAAGGCGTTATCTCTACTGTAATACCTCGCTGCCCTAAGTGTGGAAAAGCCCTAATATTTGAGCCAAAGAAGAGGCAATGGTACTGCTATAACTGTAGGAAGTACGTAAAGATAAATCGTGCCATAGAAGAAAATGTGCCAAAATGCCCAGACTGTGGCTTGCCGCTATCCTACATTGAGAATTACAGGCGGTGGTACTGCTATAATTGTAGCAAGTACGTAAATGTAGGGTCTGCCTAGCCTGGGGTGTTCATCTATGGATGATAGTAATAGCAGAGAAGAAAATAGGGAAGTCTTTATACCAAGAGATCTTGTCGACTACATTGTTGAACATACTGGCTACCCACGGAAGGTTGTAGAGCGTGTCCTAGAGACTGAGCGTATGTACTATTTGGAACAGCTACTAGAACCATAGCACCCCTACTCTCTCTCTTCAAGATGCTTTTTAACCTCACTAACTATATCCGTTAACCCTACCTGCTCTAGCACCCTAAGGCAGGGTCGCATGTATGATGTGTTGATGTCTTCTCTTCTCTTTCTTATATCGTCGAGAACCTCTTTAGCTAGTTCACGGTAGTCAGTATTGTTGATTGCATATGCTGCTATGGTTGCGAGCCCGTATGACTCGTATCCCCTCCATGACCCAATATGCTCCATTACTAGTTTTCTTAGCTTTTCTGCATTCTCAAGTGCTTCCTCTTTAACCCCCATAGCTACTAGTGATAGTACCATGACTCCAAGTAGATCCATTACTGTGTCAATCTTGTTTATGCCCTCAA
This sequence comes from Pyrodictiaceae archaeon, assembly GCA_027046265.1. Lineage (GTDB taxonomy): Archaea > Thermoproteota > Thermoprotei_A > Sulfolobales > Pyrodictiaceae > QNYQ01. The sequence continues at coordinate 3,280 of JALTZF010000060.1, read as the reverse complement.
ATACTGGGTATATGTCGCGGGCAAGCTGGTATGCTTGCTTCCACTGGCCAGCACTAAGATATATTTCTGCAAGACCCCACTTAACGTATGCTACATGGTATACTGGAGCCTCAATATAGAGGGAGCCAAGCGCTTCTTCAGCTTCTCTTATAGCCCCCTCTAGATCACCATTAAGCCCCAACGCTATAGCTACGTGTGTCCTGGCAATAGCTATATCGTAGGGCTTCTTAGAATACTTCTTTGTTGCCTCAAGCTCTCTAAGCGTTGCCTCTAGAACCCTCTCTGGCTCACCGGAATGGCTGTAGAAGCGGGCGAGATTAGCGTAGTATAGCGATTCTGTAGTAGCACTAACCTTTTCTGTCCCAACTATTTTCTCTGCTTCACGTATTAGCTTCTCTGCCTCCTCCCTAGTGAGGTACATGGGGTAGTACCATAATAGGAGGCCTATAGACCTAACAAAAGAGTCACGGTAATTGTAGTTCTTCAATATCTCATAGGCTACTCTAGCATGTTCGAAGGACTCTCTAAGCTTGCCTATAGAGTGTTTCGCAACTCCAAGCTCCATATGGATAAATGCTTTAGTTAAGGGCCTCCTCACAAACTCTAGAGCCTTTTCAAGAAGCCTCGCATAGGTCTCCGCGACAGCCAGCATTTCAACACTTAAGCTCTCAATCCTCTTTTTGATTAGCTTCATAACATGCTTCTCACTTTTAGCCCTAACATAGTAGTCTAAAGCCTTTACAAGATCCTCAGCCGTCTCCCTGCCAAGATGCCAGTCACCTGCAACTACCAGCAAGCTCCTCCTCGGGGCCCTACGCGGCTTCAGTCTAAGCACTATTTCCCTGGCAACATATCCTTCAGAAGTCTCATCCACAAGACCGCTGTCAACAAGCTTGTACAGTGCTGTCCCAACAGACTTGCATGTAGACAAGTGTATTAGGAGCCCTGCAGGAGTTGGGCGTGAGAGTTCTGCTAGTACATTAAGTACTTCTGCCTCACAAGGGCCAAGACTGTCTATGAGGCTCCTCCATAAACCCTCAATACTATGCTTACTAATTATCTTCAGTGCATCCTGTATACTGTGCTTTGAGGATAATGACGCAAAAATCCTTAAGAGTAAGGGGTGGCCCTGGGTTACTGCATAGACTACTGAGAAGCCTTTCGCGTCAATACTCACGCCAAGTTTCTCAAGAGCTTGCCTTGCCTCTTTAACACTCAACCCCGTAAGCGGCAAAAGCAGGGCTCTTGGCGCGCTTGCCAGTATACTTGTCGGCCTCCGTCTAGACGCAAGAAACACTGCCCCCTTCTCCAGCATTGGCGCTAACTCTGCCACAAATAGTGAGACCATCTTATCTGCTACTAAGTGAAAGTCGTCAAGTACCAGTAACACATTATACTTGTCCATTATCGACGCAGTTATCAACGCTAAATTCTCGATGTTCAAGCCTCCAGACTGTACAGCGTCATAGAGTCTTGTGTCGCCCAGCAGCGAGAAGTGTAGAGCCAGCTTCCACACGAATAAGCGGAGATCCTCTAGGCCAGTAAACTTGTACCATGCTACTGGCCCACTCCTCTTCGAGGCGTATACTGCAAGGAGGCTAGTCTTACCAATACCCGGCAAGCCTACTACAATAGCTAGCCCTGGCTCAGCCTCCCGGAGCAAGCTCAGCTCCTTTCTTCTACCAGCAAAAAACGAGGGAGGCGAAGGAGCTACTAGCCGTGCCGAGAGCTGGCGTGCTAGCTCGCGCGGATTAATGGATGGTGCTCCTCCCAGTGTGATACCCTCCGATGTTAGGTTTAGGCAGAACTCGCTACTACGTAGCCTGTAGACCCTAATATTCCGGCCTGCAACACGCTTCCACTCGCCTATAACAAGCCCGGCATCCTCGAGTCTTCTAAGCCTCCTAGAGACATCTGTCTCGTCTCGGCCAAGCTCCTTAGCGAGTTCGCGTGGGTTAAACTCTCCGGAAGACAGCATGATGAGTATCTCTAAATTAGCTGGGTTTGAAAGAAGCTTAAACGCTCTAACAACTTTCTCGTCTAAACCGAGCTTAGCCAATCTCCATACATCCTCGTCCCCCAGAAGGCTAGGCCAGGAGCAAGCCTCCCCCGCTACTAGTTAAAGGGAGAAAAGACCCAGCCTAGCCTCGTTACCCTCTGGTTAAGCTTGCATACTTTTATCTTTTAACCCTAAACATCGTTGAGAGTTTGATTAGCTGTAATCAGACCAAACACCCTACACGCACACACGCTAGTCTGTGAGAAGTGGATGAGAAGGTTGGCTAGTAGACTCAAACCAGTCAAGGGCATTCCGAAGGATCTTAGGCCTCGCCCACTCATAGGAGTAATATTGATAATCATTGGTGTTGCAATGCTCGGGTATCCTATTGTTACAGGCGAAGAGAGGGGCTCTATAGACGTAAAATTCACTGTACGCCCCCACATAGTGTCTGCAGCATACAAGGCCTACGGTAAGGAGGATCTGGGTTTCTGGCTTGCAAAAACAGCTGTAATCAATAAGGGTAGTGCACCCATATACGATGTAAAGATATCATACATGGTTGAAGGATTTACAGACTGGAGCCAGCCCAAGACCTTTAGAGCTATTCCGCCGGGCGGTGCAATAGTAGATCTCTACTACCCTGTCCTACCTTCAAGTCTATCAAAGCTTACTTCGGCAACACCATCCAAGGTTGTAGTCAAGATAGAGTACAAGCCTTCTAAGGACTCCAGCCCCGTTGTGGAGACTTTCTCTAAGCCCATAACAGTCCTAGGAATAAACGACATAGTGTTTAGTGGAATACCACCAGAAGAGAGTACTGGAAGTTTCCAAGACATCTTCAGCAACTACCCCCTCCTAGCGGCATGGGTTACCCCAAGCGACCCAATACTACTAAGATTTGCGGGGATGGTAGCACAGCTGGCTGGCGGCCCTGCTACAACACTCAGCGACCAAGACGCTATCACGTTTCTTGCTGCTGCCTGGAAATACTCTGTCTTACACGGGATAAGTTATCAAACAGAATCACAAGCATACTGGACTGGTAAGTTTAGTGAGCACATAAAGTTTCCACGTGACGTGCTTAGAGACCATAGCGGGACATGTATAGATACAGCAATATTCTTCGCTAGCTTAGCGATGAGCCAAGGACTGGAGGCTTACATAGTATTAATGCCTGGCCATGCCTTCCCAATAATAAAACTGCCAAGTGGCGCACTAGTACCCGTAGAGACTACGTTACTAAACAGGAAGGTGGACTTCCAGCAAGCTGTAGAAGTT
>JALTZF010000059.1 GCA_027046265.1 Pyrodictiaceae archaeon | reverse complement strand
TTGGACAGAATATAAGTCCGTATTACTTGGACCCTGTAGCAGATGATGTGACGTGCGATGGAAGAATTACCGCGGCAGATGCTTTGAAGGTTTTGAGAAAGGCAGTCGGGCAGGATTTGAGTAATGAGATTTGTCCATGGCCTTAGGGGGTGATGGTATGAATAAAAAATATTATTTTGTATTAGCACTATTTCTTTTTCTTTTGATTGTAACACCATCAATGGGTCAAACCTTTTACTTCACTGGAAATGAAACGATAAATGTTGGGGATGTTACAGTGCTTTCTTTGTATGTGAATACATCTGTAGTCTTGGGATCGATACAGCTGGAGATACACTTTGATCCCACCATTTTGAGGGCTGAGGGAGTAACATTCGCGGCATCAAATGGAATTTTCGAAAAAACAATTGATAACTCTACAGGAAAGATAACTATTGGCGCAATAAGTATCTCAGGGATTGGCTCGGGTAAACTTGCAGACATATTCTTTATGGGAATCAATGCCGGTTATTCTCTATTGAACATCTCAATTATAGACTTAACCGACACGAACAACAATTATCTGCAAGGACACTCGATTAACACGTCAATTCTCGTCTTAGCTACTAATCAACCTCCTAATGCGTCTCAGCAAATACTTTATTTCAACCTCTCGGAGGGGATGCAACTAATTTACGTCTGGAACAATACTCTTCACCATCCAGATCCGATTATAGAAAACGTGACGCTGACGGAAATTAGTGTTGCTCCGTGGGGAACGGTAGATTACTTCTTTGACTTTGACAACAGTGGTGGTGCGTTTGGTCATTACGCCATTGCACTTGACAACGGCTCCATTCATTTGAGAACACGCCACTGGTCGGTTCCTGGGGGATTTATCCCTTTGCCGATGTATGCCAGTTTCAACTATTATGTACCTCCGTCAATGATATTTCCTACTAATACATCGGTAGGATATTCTTGGACTGGTAGGACAACTCTCCATGGCTACTCAGCAAACTACACGAGCTTTATAGAGGGGTTTGAGAATGTAACGACTCCAGCGGGCACGTTCTACTGTGCGAAGGTGGTTACATACATAGAATCAACCCACAGCTATATCAACGGCACGAGAACGATGTGGATAGGTGAGCCTGGACTTGTGAAGCTCATCTACAACCACGGTGACGGCTCGACAACTTACGTTGAGCTTTCAGATGTGACGCAAATCGCATTACCTCTCGACATCCGGGAAGTTTCAATTAGCCCGGGAGACGGGTTTGTGGATGTTACTTTGGCATGGAGTGGTGATGGTCAGATCAGGCTTGATCTTATTAACTTCACGGCTCTTGACACCGTCGATATCTCAGGTTCTGGCACGCAAACTTTCACGTTAACTCTGCCTCCGGATAGTCCATCGGGTTACTACTTTATTCACGTAGTGGACAGTTCTGGATACTTCCACTTTGGAGACAGGGTTTATATCGAATCAGCTGGATACACCATATCGATTCCGCAGATAACTCTCCAATTAAATAAAACTGCCGTAATTCCGGTAACAATCTTTGCTTCGGCAAATATAACGGCGGTGAATTTCACTTTGCGTTACGACAGCTCTATCGTCCAGATTTTGAATGTTGGGGCAGTCCTTCCATCCCAGATTTACACGAATATTGACAATGTTAATGGCTTAGCAAAATTTGCGATAGTTTTCAACAACTCAATTTCGGGAGAAGCTAACATTCTTAATCTTACTGTTGGGGCAGTATCTACGGGCTACACACTTCTTGAAATCACTGGAGCCGAAGTAAGCGGAGAGGACTTCAACGTCACATCAGTCAACACCTTCAACGGCTCTGTCACAGTTATTTTAGCTCAACGTGGAGATCTGAACAGAGATAATAGGATAGATATAGCCGACGTGACAATGGTAGCTTACATGGTTGTTGGTAAAATAGAACCAGATTTAGCTGCTGACTTCAATGGCAATGGTAGGGTTGACATAGGAGATTTAGCAAAAATAGCCTACTACGTGCTTGGGAAAATCAGTGAGCTTTAAATTTTTTCTCATATGAGTAAATATTAAATATTATTTTCCGCAAAATTTAGTTGCTTAACTACGACTAATGAGGAGGATATATAATGTCAATCAGAGTTCTTAAGATTGTAGTTCTGATTCTCGCTTTACAAACAGCGATAGTCAATGCCCAAAAGGTCTCTGTTGGTAATTACGAAGTAAAAAGTGGATCAACTTTTATAGTTCCGATTTTCGCCTCAGATATATCTGATATTGCCGGAATTGATATAGCTTTGAGCTACGAACCATCGGTGGTTAGAGTTCAGAGTTATCAGGTAGGCAAAATTCTGTCTGATTGTTTTAAGTTTGATAACATAGATAACTCGAAGGGTTCAGCGAAAGTCATAATCGTTTGCACAGACGGGATAAATGCTGAAAGCCTCGTGATTATTAATTTTACCTTGAAAGCGGTTGGAGCGCCAGGAAGTGAGACCGAACTAAAATTATCAGTCAATTTCAGTGATACCAAATTTAAACTTGTTATTCCGGAAACTGAAGATGGACATGTAAAAATAAGAGGCGAAGTAACATCAGGAGAAGGTGGAACGGGTGTAGTTAGTGGATCATCTCCACCTACTTCTGCGGGCAATTCCGGTTCAGCAGAACAATCTACAACTCTGGAGCAAAGTGAGAACAATCTGGAGAATAAAAGTAAAGTTGTAAACGAAACGGGTGAAGCTTTTAAAGTGAAGAAAACTGTCGCTCCAGCCGAAACAAAGCCTGAAGTTCAGCCACCACCAGTCAACATCTCTGAAACACAAGGACCTTATAAACAAACTCCCGAAAAAGCTGAGAGAATTGAAACCCCAGAAGTGGCCCCAACAAAAACTCAAAGCGAAGTTAAAGCTGGCTCTTCAGAACCATTCAGGATTCCCGGTTTCACGACATTTCTGTCTCTACTCGTTGCAATCTTCGTATCGAGGTGGAGAAAATGAGAGTAAAAGTGCTAATCTTTATAATGTTTTTCGCACTGTTAAGTGCTGCATTTTTAGCTCCGTCATCTGCTGAAGTGACTGAATTTAATGAAACAACTTCCATGAACTCGCAGGCTTATCTGAGTTATGCAGAACTTCTCATTCAGAAAATTGATTTTAGCTCCGTAAAAAATTATGAATTGGGATTCGTCGAGTCCAAAAAATCGGAGCTCTTTAACACGATAAAAACGAGTAATGCTGCTACGGCAACACTGAAGTTTTTCAGAGAGTACAGGGTTTCTACAGGGAATAATTCAGTAATTTCTGGAAATTACACCACCGAAGTCTGGAACTCTTTTGGTATAAAAAACGATCCAGATGGAAGTGGAACATTGCTTGGAAATTTGGTCTATGAAGCTTCAGCCACTCGAATCCTTGATTTATGGAGAAAAGATCAGGCTGTTTGGAATAGCACTTATGTAAAATGGACATTTCCTTCGGAATATTATCTCCAGGAAAATGCTCAGGAATTTAGGGGATTCAAAACAGGGTACAGCTATAATTATATGCCTATTTCCGTTTTTAGATGGGTAAATACGACGGTATTCAAAGGCACCGGATATCAACTGGTGAATGTCACAGTTACATATCATGATGTGAATTTCAGCTGGGCTGCCATTAACATAAATCTATGGGACACAAGATACATGCATCCGGAGATCGTAACTGGAAGCTTTCATACCAATGCACCGGTAAGATATTTCAGAGAGGGAACCAATTACATTCACGTGGAATTCAATAGAAGTGAGATGCTTCCCGGAAAGTCTTACAATATTTCATTTATCGTAAAAGTTAATCTGCTGGGTAACTATTCTGTTGAGTTTCTTCCAAGCGTAGAAGCGGAGTACGGCTATAACTGGACTGAAGTATTCCTTGGAACTGGAAAG
>JALTZF010000058.1 GCA_027046265.1 Pyrodictiaceae archaeon | reverse complement strand
CCTACGCCTCCATGGGTCAATGATGAAGAGATAGAAGCTTAACCCCCCAAGCTCCAAGAAGCTGGCACCGGAAGGGTTTAAAGATGACGCCAAGAACGTGATAGTGTTGCTATAGTATTCACTAAGCCAAACGCACAGTACTATACTAGCAGAGTCAGACTCCACGCCATAGTATTCCTCAGCGGCCATACTTGAGGCGAGGCGTAATACCAGGGCTCCTGTCTACTCGCTCTACAGGTAGTGTTATATACATTGATCGCTTCATGTGCATAGGAGTATTCTGCTTAAACATGCTAATTCTCTGCCCAAGCTTCTTCCTCCAAAGATACCACTCTTTTACGAGCTTCTTAGTAAGCCAGCCTAGCAGGTCGCCGCGGCCAGCTTCATAGAGTTTTACAGCTGCTGCCAGTCTATGACTACAAAGTGGTGCGTGTCCTAGAACTGTTGCTGGACACTGACAGTAAGCCCTTCCCTGAGCTATTTGGACAAGGTAGGTTTGCTGGCTAGTAGGCAAGTCGCCTACACGTGTTAGTGTAGTCTCGTACTTTCTCCCGCTAAGCAGAGATGCCAAGTCTATGTGCTCTACAATCTTTTCTCTATGGTAGATTATGAGTCTTTGACTAGGCACCGCTACTACTGCTTCCTCGTCTCCTATCCTCACTATAGTACTCTTGGCTGCTAACCTGACTACTCTAACTATGTCAGAGTCTCTGAGTCCTAGGCTTCTAAGCCACTCGTAAACCCTTGTACCTCTCAGCTCTCTGGTCTCCAAGTCTCGCCCCCATAACTACTCGTCTATGCGGTTAGAACCCTATATTCTGCAGGGTTTAGTGAGTATAATGTACAGCGATTAACATATGCTCCTACTACTTAGAGGATTATTTCACTATAGGAATTCTTGAGGTTACTAGTCAGGCCTTGAAGTACATAGGCATACATCATGGTTAATGACTTCAGTGTATTGTTGGAGCTAGCACTATGCAAAGCTCCAGGGATATTAGTTAAATCATTCATCAATACCTGCATCTTAATAACAGAGAAGCTAACAGTACTATCCTTCTTCAACTATCACTCTGCAGAGATGAGCATCTAAACTATGTGTGAGAGGAATAGGGGAGGTTAATGCTGAGATGGCGGTCGGCTCCTTGCCCCCTCTTCACTCAGCCACACTGCAGCAGGGCTGTCTGCGCCGGGGTTGGCAGAGGGTGTGGAGGTGCCTCCCCATCCCTCCACGGATGCTGTTGTATTCTCTAGTGTTAGTCTTATTAGTTTGCTTCTAGGTGGTGACATAGCGCTAAAATATTCCGGCATAGCCAATATGTATAACAGTACGTGGACCTCCTAGGGCAGACCTAGGCACTATAGGGTACCGGGAGTGGTGCACAAGAGTCTTGAACAAGAGAGACTTCGTCGTAGGCGTTATCGTAGCACTGGTAGTCCTCGCTACTGTTGTCGCGCGGCTGGCGTGGTTTCCGATTCACTTGGTGGTGGTTAATGGTAGGTCTATGGAGCCCGCTCTCTACACGGGAGACATGCTATTGGCTGTCTCGACGAGGCTGAGGGAGTTTAGTGTTGGGGATATTGTTGTCTGGTGTAGCGGGTACGGGTTCTGCATAGTACACCGTGTAGTAGGCCTAGAAGCAGGCTACGTGATAACACAGGGAGACAACAACCCAGCCCCAGACCCTCCCGTGCCGAGGGATCTGGTGAAGTATGTGGCTGTCTTAAGGATACCGCGTACAGTTTGGGTGCCAGCTGTTGCTGTTATAGCCGCTGTCTGGGCTCTACGCAATCGAAGACTCATAGTTGAGGTTGTTAGGAGAGAAGAGATTGAAGGCCTCGACGTTTACGCTTATGCCGTAGCTTTGCTTGCACTCGCAGTCTTCATCTCATCTGTCCCCCTCGCAATAATGGCCCCAAAACTGGATGTTCCCCGCGTAGAGTATGTCGCCTACAACATAGTGCCAGGAAACGAGACTGTAGAGATAGTGTTTAGCTACTACCTCTACAAGACAGCCTTTACAGGCATAGAGGGGTGCCGTGTCAAAGCACTAGGCATAAACCAAGACTGCTCTTGCAGGGCTAGCGCCAAGAACATTACTGTTAGCATACCCGTAGACTTCATAAGACAAGTAATGGAGAAAGCTATGCATACAAGGCTAGAAGCAAGACTAAACATAAGCCTAGCCCAAGGCTGGCTAGAAGCTAGACACCTTGTCCCATTGAGTTTCCACCCACTAGTAGTAGAGAGGAAGGGTGGAAGCTTGTGGCTATGCAACAAGAATATTGCACCAGTAGAGGCTAATATCACGTTCTTAGTCTATGAGTGGGCTACAAATAGGCTAGTCAAAGAGGATAGTAGAACCATTACAGTCCCGCCCTTCAAGTGCATGAGTACTAGGCCCCCGTTAGGTGGGCGAGTCTACGCCCAAGTTAGGTACCTGCTTGGGGGTAAGATCTGGTTTGAGCAGAAGAGGGTACGCTAGGCTTATAGTAGTACTGCTTGGAGTTCTCTCGGCCATACTTTTAGTCAAGGCAGCCCTAGAGCCTGTGTGCCAGGCAGAAGGCCTCGTAGAGGGGGAGCTGGGGCTTCTAGGCTCAACAATGAAGTTTCTAGGCGAGCCAATACGTGTCCCTGGGCTTGAGCAGACAATGCTCTACGTCGTCGCTGTTGGGGCCTATTCTGTAACCCTTGTGGCTGCAGCAGTACTAGCTTTAACGAGTAGGAGCCTATGGGGGCTCTACCGTGGCCTACTCGTAGCAATGCCGCCATACGCAATGACGGTACTGGGCGAAATGAGGAGACTGGGAGAGGTTTGCCAGAGACTAGACGTAGACCTGGCCTCATACACTACAAGCGCGGGAGTCATCCACATAGGAAGCACAACAGTAGAGACCATGCTGTGGGAGAAGACCATACTACTCATAGCAGCAGTAGCAATAGCAGTCTCATCAGCACTACTATCAGCCCTCATAGAGGCAAAGGAGAAGACGGGCCACCAGTAATACAGCAGTACTACCACTAATTACTGCCTCGCCAATACTATTGTATACTCTATAACTGGAAGTAGCCTTATAAACGAAGCTATTGAAAGAAACATCAAACAGCTAGAGTCTCCGGGTGGGAGAAAGGATGCTAAAGAAGACACTACTACTCATACTAGCATCAGCACTAGCAGCAATAGCAGTAGCAAACGTGTTCGCCTACTACCCAGTCAGCATAAGCATAGGGGCAACAGAGCCACCTGTAATCTTCTGGGAGGGCACAAACGCGGGCCAACCAGATCTAGGAGAGACTGGGGGAACAACAAACACTATAGGAGTAGCACTAGGAAGCAAAAACACCAGCGTAACCGTAACCGTGCACCCAACATACCAGAAAACAGTCTACAAAGACATACTAAGAATAAACAACACTGACACCACAAAATCATACCACGTATACATAAGGGTAAGCGACCCGGCAAACACAGCAATATTCACCACTGCTACTCTAGTAGTAAAGTCGGGTACAACAACAGTAGCAACAATAGACCTCACATCTACGGGGACAACAGTCTACGTAGGAGAGCTGACCAGTGGAAGTAGCTGGGAGGTCTGGCTAGAATTCCAGGTACCAGAAACAGCAACATTGCCAGCAACAGACACAATATCCTTCGAGCTAATCTACACACCGACAGCTGAGACACCACCATAAAGCTGAGAGGGGGAGGGCTTGAATAAGAAGCTAAAGCATTTTTTAACACTATTAACACTATTTCCCATGCTTACATCAGTTATAGTCTATGCCAGTGTATTCGCATACTACCCCTCAACACTAGCCCTCAACACAGAACTCCCCCCACTATACTTTCTACCCCCAGACACAGCTAACGTGTACACTAGCATCAGCCCCACAGGGACAAGTGCCAATGTCACTATTGTAGGCTCAAACACTGTAGAGATCGTCGAGAACCCAGACTTCTACAATGGACC